>WFWT01000028.1 GCA_015490995.1 Anaerolineae bacterium
GTACGCTTGTTTCCAACATCAACGTTCGTGAACGGCAAATCCCGACACATTGACTACCAGCCTGGGGGAATACTTGGCTACGTTCAGACCCGGACTTGCTTAGATCCTTCCCCCTCCCTATAATTGCGCGACAACCGAACCGGTTATCCAGGGACCGAACACCACATAATATGGCGCACATGGTGACGCGCACCAGGACGAAATCCGAGGGAAACACCGGCCACTTCGGTGGTGGGGGAGGCGATGTTCTCCCCCTAAGAGGTGTTTCTCTCGGTTAAAGGACTCGTCAGTTGACGAGTCCTTTTTTTATATCTGGATCTCGCCAATAGAGAGTTGGGTGAATCTGCAGAAGATGAGGAGGTCGCCACAGTGAAGGTCATATCCCAGGAGGCCGACCGCCCCGGTGTTCTGGTACTGGAGGACGGACGTACCTTTCGCGGGCGCTTGTGCGCGGCTATCGAAGGAATCGCTGGCGGTGAAGTGGTTTTCACCACTAATATGACAGGTTACCAGGAAGTACTGACCGATCCCTCCTATCGAGGCCAAATCGTCGTGTTCACTTATCCCCTTATCGGGAATTATGGGGTCCGTTCGCGCGATGCCCAAGCTGCTCGGCCCTGGGCCGTGGGCTGTGTGGTACGGGAGCTCTGTGCCCACCCGGCGGGATGGGACATGGAAGCTTCCCTGGGCCAGTACCTACAGCGTTACCGCTTGCCCTGCCTGTCAGAGGTGGACACTCGCGCGGTGGTGCGCCATTTACGGACGCGCGGGACTCTGCGAGGGGTGATCGCCGAGGCCCCTACCACCTTGGAGGCACACCTGCAGCTGGTTACCGCTGCCCGCCAGGTACCTTCCGTCTCCCGGCAAAACCTGGTTCAGGATGTGTCGCGAGGCGGACCACAGCGTTACCCGCCCCTTCGTTCGTCCGGCAAGTCCCCCGTGCGTGTGGTGATGGTGGACAACGGATACAAGCGCCGCCTGTTGGAACATCTCCGGCAGCGTGGCGCGGAAGTGGTTGTTTTGCCCTGGGATGCTTCGCTGGCCGACGTGATGGCGTGGGCTCCACACGGGGTTGTGCTCTCCCCAGGCCCAGGGGATCCGGTGAACCTGCGACGAAGTGTCGTCCTCGTTCGTGGTCTTCTGGAACGACAAGTGCCATTGCTCGGCATTTGCCTGGGCCATCAAATCATCGGTCTCGCTGCCGGCGCACGCACGCGGCGGTTACCTTACGGCCACCATGGAGGTAACCATGCGGTGAAAGACTTACGCACCGGACGGGTGTTCATTACCTCCCAGAATCACGAGTTTGCCGTGGTGGCCGAGACGGTACCCACTCACCGTGGGTGGTACGTCCGCCAGGTGAACCTCAACGACCATTCGGTAGAAGGGCTGGCCCACGAGACATGGCCTGTGTTATCCGTGCAGTATCACCCCGAAGGCGCACCAGGCCCTGAGGACAGTCAGTTTTACTTCGACGAATTTCTGGCCCTGTGTCGCTCCGTGGCCCGGAACACTGCCCCCACTCCCTCTACCACCAGGACCCCTCGCTCCAGGTAATTCTGAGCGTACTACCTCTCCGCCAACGGCGTCGCCTCCGCCGCGCGCGGCGGCATCACGTAATCCAACCCGGTACTAGGCAGAAGAAAGAACGGAGGATGACGCATGCTCAACAAAGTTCTGGTCATCGGTTCAGGTCCCATCGTCATCGGGCAGGCCGCGGAATTCGACTATTCAGGCAGTCAGGCCTGCCGGGCACTGCGCGAGGAAGGCCTGCAGGTCGTTCTGGTCAACCCGAACCCGGCCACCATCATGACGGATGAGCACATTGCTGACGTGGTGTACATGGAACCACTTACCGTGGAGGTGCTGGCCCGCGTCATCGCCCGAGAGCAGCCGGATGGCTTATTGCCCACACTGGGAGGACAGACCGGCCTAAACCTGGCCGTTGCCCTGGCCGAGGCCGGTGTGCTGGACGAGTACAACGTGCGCGTCCTGGGCACGCCCCTGCACGCCATCCGTCAGGCAGAAGACCGTGAGCTTTTTCGAGCGTTGATGCGCGAGATCGGTGAGCCGGTGCTGGACAGTGTGGCGTGTCATACCCTGGACGAAGCACTCGCCGCGGCAGATCACCTGGGATATCCTGTTATCGTGCGCCCTGCGTTTACCCTGGGAGGCACCGGTGGCGGAGTGGCCTTCACGCCTGAGGAGTTGACGTTTATCGTCCGGCGAGGGCTGTCCCTCAGCCCGACATCGCAGGTGCTGGTAGAGCGGTACCTGGAAGGGTGGCGCGAAATCGAATACGAGGTCATGCGCGATGCCGGCGACACCTGTATCGCGGTGTGCAACATGGAGAACGTCGATCCTCTCGGCATTCACACCGGGGACAGCATTGTGGTCGCGCCCAGCCAGACCCTAACCGACCGCGAATACCAGCAATTACGGGCTGCTGCGTTCAAAATCATACGTGCTTTAGGCGTAGAAGGGGGATGTAACATCCAATTTGCCCTGGCACCGGACGGAGACAGCTACTACGTTATCGAAGTCAACCCGCGAGTGAGTCGCTCCTCCGCCCTGGCCTCCAAGGCTACCGGTTATCCTATTGCACGGGTGGCGGCCAAAATCGCCATCGGCAAACGGCTGGACGAAATTCCTAACGCAGTGACGGGCCAGACATCAGCCGCGTTTGAGCCCGCGCTCGATTACGTGGTGGTAAAGATTCCCCGTTGGCCGTTCGACAAATTTGCCGCCGGGGAACGCCGCCTGGGCTCTCAAATGAAGTCGACTGGGGAAGTAATGGCCATTGCTCGCACGTTTCCGGCAGCGCTGCAGAAAGCTGTACGGGGACTGGAACTGGGACGGACCCTGCTGTGGGAAGATCCTGCCTGGGAACTGGGGAACCACTCATGGGGGGATGGCTCGACGGCGATGGCCCGGTTGCGGGAACTCATCCGAACCCCCACCGATGTACGGCTTTGGGCCCTCATGGCCGCGTTACGACGAGGCGCTTCTCCTGAGGAGCTCGCGGAATTATCCCACATTTCCGTGTGGTTCCTGCGGGAACTGAGCCGGATTACCGCCATGCAAGCAACCCTGCGCGCCCACCCACCAGAACAAGGGGGCACACGTTACCTGCGGGCTGCCAAGCGGTTAGGCATTCCTGACCGGGATATCGCACAGTTGTGGGGGATATCGGAGGAAACCGTACGTGCCCTGCGATATCGCCTAGGCATACGTTCAGTGTTTAAGTCGGTGGATACCTGCGCGGCCGAGTTCGCCGCTCAAACCCCGTACTTCTATGCAGATTACGAGGAGGAAAACGAAGCCCATCCCCTCCCAGGGCCAAAGGCGGTGGTCCTCGGGTCCGGGCCCATTCGTATCGGGCAAGGCGTAGAATTTGATTACTGTTCGGTGCACGCGGTGCAAGCCTTGCAAAAAGCCGAATACCGGGCCATCCTGATCAACTGCAACCCAGAGACCGTTTCCACCGACTTTGACACCTCAGACCGGCTGTACTTTGAACCCCTGGACGCAGAGGCCGTGCTGGACATATTGGACAACGAGGGGGTACACACCACCCCCGTGCTGGTGGGATTCAGCGGTCAGACGGGATTGAACCTGGCAGAACCGTTGCAACGGGCCGGCGCGAGACTGTTGGGAGCCAACGCGGAGGCCATCGACCTGGCGGAGGACCGAGAGCGGTTTGACGAGTTCATGGAAGGGCTGGGCATCCCTCGTCCCCCTGGGGCCGCAGTCACCTCCATAACAGAAGCGGTATATGTAGCACAGCGGGTGGGATATCCCGTGCTCGTGCGGCCATCTTATGTGTTGGGTGGACGGGCAATGCAGATCGTGCACTCCGAAGAGGAGCTGCGAGCGTACCTGACCGAGGCCGCGGAGGCCAGCCCGGAACGACCGATCCTGGTGGATAAATACCTGCGCGGGGTGGAAGTGGAAGTGGACGCGGTCTGCGACGGGGGGGACATCCTGATTCCCGGCATTATGGAGCACGTGGAGCGGGCCGGCGTGCACTCGGGAGATAGTTTTGCGGTCTATCCCCCCTTGCACCTGCTGCCCCATCACGTGCAAACGGTGGTGTTCTACACGGAGCGAATTGCGCGGCGCCTTGGCATTCGGGGGATATTGAACATCCAATTCATTATTCACGAAGGACGCATTTACGTGTTGGAAGTCAACCCCCGGGCCAGTCGGACCGTGCCCTTCCTGGCCAAGGTGACCGGTGTGCCCCTGCCACAGCTGGCTACCCACATCGCGCTGGGACGAACGCTCCGGGACTTGGGATATCCCCCCGGGCTCTGGCCGCGACAACCCTTGGTGGCAGTGAAGGCGCCCGTGTTCTCCACGGCCAAGCTCAGCGGGGTGGACGCCGTCCTTGGACCGGAAATGAAGTCCACAGGGGAAGCCATCGGTATCGACGTGACCTTTTCCGCCGCGTTTACAAAAGCCCTCATGGCCGCCGGGGTATTCCCCCAGCTGGATGGACGTCCCTTCTTCTTCTCCATCGCGGATACGGACAAAGAAGAAGCACTGCCCCTAGCAGTCGCACTACACAAGCTGGGCATTCCGTTGGTGGCCACGGCCGGTACGGCCCGTTTTCTCCAGCGCGCAGGGGTGCCCGTGCAGGGAATAGTCCGCAAACTTTCCGAAGGCTCACCCCACGCGGTGGATTACATCCGGCAAGGGCAAGTGGCCGCGGTAATCAACACCGAGGGCCGCTCCGGCCGTGCTATACGAGATGGGTTTGCCATCCGGCGTGCAGCGGTAGAACATGGCCTCCCTTGCTTTACTTCCCTGGACACGGTCCAAGCCCTCATAGCAGCCCTGGAGGCGCAAGACGAAGGATACCATGTCCTGCCGGTAACATCCTACCGGCAGGGGAGTATCCGTCCCCCCCATCGGTTTGCCGCCTGAAAGGCTGCTAAGGAAGTAAAGAAAAAACCGTGCGGGAGTATTTCCCCCGCACGGTCAACTGATCTCCGGCGGTGAGGAGAAGCTGGCCTGTCGCCGGGAAACAAATCCACGGGGACGACGGATCAGGTGAGGGGCTATCTGCCACAACGCCGGAGTCGTCAACGCCAAACGCCAGAAGCGACCGGCCATCTCGTCCCGAGTGTACGTGCTCAGGAATCGGCACACCTTAGGGGTTAGGGCACGGATTAGCGCGTCATACCCCGGGTTACCCAACCGGTCCAGCATCCGACGCAACAGCCAGTGGAGGTCCAACTCCCGCTTGAGAGGGGCAAGCGCCTCCTGGTAGGGAATACCGCGCAACAGAGCTTGCGCGGCCAGCGCCCCTCCCCACAGGCCGGTGACAGTTCCCCCCACGGTGGTTACCTTCACTTGACCCGCAGCATCGCCCACCAGGTACACGGGCACATTGCCCACATAGCCCCATGGCTGCAACCGAGGGCTGTACATGGCAACCCGCGCACCTTGATAGGCGTCCGGTGTTACCCCAAGCCGATTGAGAAAGCGAGTGAGCAGCCCGTGAATGTTCTGGTTCAGATCGCTCACCAGGCCGACCACCCCACGGGTGGAGGATTCAGGGATCAGCCAGTAGAAGAAACGACTGTCATCGGAGTCGAACCACACCTGAACCCGATCGGGATTCCAGCCCACGGGCAAGGAGACTTCTGCTTGCAGAATAGTCACAGCCTGAGGACGGCGCAGGCCTGCCAGCCGCGCCACCTGGCTGATCACGCCGTCCGCGCCAATCACTGCACGGGCCTGCACTGTGTGAGGTGAGCGGTCCGAGGACGTCTGAAACACCAGAGTAACGGTGTCCCGATCTACCGCCCTCAGCTCCGCCAGCCGGTGTCCGAAGTAGAGATGCGCACCGACCGCCTCCGCCTCTCGGGCCAACAACGCCAAAAAAGCTCCTCGCTCGATGATCAGGTCGGGCTCTTGGAAACGTATTTCCGCGGTCGCGTTACGGCTGGCCACACCCATCACCGACGTCTCATGGAGAAGAGCGCCATCCACCGAGAAGGGCAACAACTCTTTTAAAGAGGGGGTAATGATCAGGGTTCGGCGGGCCGGACGCCAAGGGTCATCCCGTTCAAAGACGGCAACCTTCTGCCCGGCACGGGCCAGATGCCAAGCCGCAAATAACCCTGCCCCAGACGCACCGACCACTGCGACATCCCAAGCACCCCGTGAGCTCATCACTCGCCTCCTCACCGTGTAGGGTTTAGCTCTCCCTTGCCCCCTGACATGTGAACATACGTCAATGACAGCTCATTTTGTTTAGAGTCTCCTGACCAATGACTCATTTCCCTTGTTGCTCCGGCTTTCGGACATCCTCGCGCGCCCATGCCACGCCGTGCGCGGCCAGCACAACGGCACCTATGATGGCGATAATCAGGCTTAACCAGGGACGATCAACGATGAAGGCGATAGCCAGCAAGCTGAACAGCACCCAGTACACGAAAGCCCACGCCCAGATAAGCCAGCGTTTTCGCATTGTCCTCCCTACTGTCGCTTCCTGAAGCTAACCTCTCTGTTTGACAGGATAAGATAGACTCCGGCACGTATAATACCTCATGCCGAGATGGTGCCGAATCGCTCAAGGACAGCCACTGTCCTCCCGGGAAACACAGTAACCGCCTATGAGGGCGTTGACCGCTTTGCCGGTGATGTCCCCGGTCAGGGGCCTGTTGCCGGCGGCCACTATGATACTGTCTACGTGCGATAAGATCAACTTTTCTATGAACGCAACAGATCAATGTATCATGCATCAACGCAATTTTAATAAGCTCACTCGTTGGAGTCTTCTGTTTGCGGGCGGAGTGCTGGTTACAGGAGTACCCTGGATACGGTGGGTGCAAGGTCGCAATGTGTGGGATGTGTTCCTGGGACCGGCAGCAGGCTCCGCGGCCGGATACGGTCTTCTGGTGGGGGTGGGGATGGCAGTCCTGATCTGGCCCGTGTTTCGCCATCTTCCGGCCGCGCAAGCTGTGCTTCACCGGTTGGATGCAGTTCTTGGCTTCGGCCGTCTCTCTGCAGGGGATATTGTCCTCATTTCCCTGAGCGCGGGGGTGGGGGAAGAGGTGCTTTTTCGGGGAGTGCTCCAGCCTCACCTGGGGCTCTGGTTCACCGCGGTGGTGTTTGGGCTGTTGCACCCGTTAAGCTGGTGGTACGTGGTGTACGCCACCGGAGCCGGGCTGGTCCTGGGGGGGCTGGTCCTCCTCACCGAGGGATTGCTGGCCTCCATTGTATGTCATACGGTCGTCGACACGTTGTTACTCTGGCGCGCGCGGGTATGGGCCTCTCGTCATCCCCCCGTCGATTAAGGAGCCCGTTCCACAGCGCATCCCCCCCAGTGTCCCTCAACCATAACCAGGGTATGGGAGGAGACGTGCCATGAATATCACCCGTGAGGAAGCTCTTCAGTATCACCGCTCTCCACGACCGGGGAAGCTGGCCATTCGGCCAACCAAGCCCATGGCCACACAACGGGATCTTTCCCTGGCCTACACACCTGGAGTGGCCGTTCCCGTCCTGGAAATTGCCCGTGATGCGGATGCAGCCTTCGAATATACCAGCAAGGGCAATCTGGTGGCCGTAGTGTCGAACGGCACGGCCATTCTGGGCCTAGGTAACCGGGGTGCCCTCGCGTCCAAACCTGTCATGGAGGGCAAGGCCGTTCTCTTCAAGCGCTTCGCGGACGTGGATGTGTTTGACATTGAGGTGGCCTCCGAGGATCCGGATGAGGTTATCCGCGTGTGTGAGCTCATCGCTCCCACCTTCGGTGGCATCAACCTGGAGGACATCAAAGCACCGGAGTGCTTTTACATTGAGGAGACACTGAAAGCACGCCTGGACATTCCCGTGTTTCACGACGACCAGCATGGCACCGCCATCATTACGGCTGCCGGGTTGCTCAACGCGCTGGAGATTCAGGGCAAGCGCCTGACCGAGGTACGCATTGTGATCAACGGTGCCGGCGCGGCAGGTATCGCCTGTGCCCGACTTCTGACCGCGATGGGGGTACCACGTGAGCACATTCTCCTGTTGGACTCGCGCGGGGTTATCTATCGTGGCCGTGAGGAAGGGATGAACCCTTACAAAGAGCGATGGGCCGTGGATACGCCCTTGCGTACCCTGGAGGACGCACTGCGTGGTGCAGATGTGTTCATTGGGGTTTCCGTGGCGGATGTCGTGACGCCCGAGATGGTGAAATCCATGGCTCCCAGACCCATCATCTTTGCCCTGGCCAACCCGGATCCCGAAATCCGCTATGAGGTGGCCAAAGCTGTTCGGCCAGATGCCATTGTGGCCACCGGGCGTTCTGATTATCCCAATCAGGTGAACAACGTGTTAGGGTTTCCCTTCATCTTCCGGGGTGCGCTGGACGTACGGGCGCGCGCTATCAACGATGCGATGATGATTGCGGCAGCCAAGGCGCTGGCTACGTTGGCCCGGGAGGACGTGCCCGACTCGGTGCTGAGCGCGTATGGTCTTACAACGTTACACTTCGGTCCCGATTACATCCTGCCTAAACCCCTGGACCCCCGAGTGATGCTCTGGGTCTCCCCCGCGGTGGCTCAGGCCGCGATGGAGACAGGTGTGGCACGCCGCCAGTTGGACGTTGAAGCGTACCGACGGGCGCTGGAAAGTCGCTTGGGCAAAGGCTGGGAGGTGATGCGCCTCATCAGCGATAAGGCCCGACGGGCACCCAAGCGAGTGGTCTTTGGGGAAGGAGAAGAACCCCGCATCATTCGAGCTGCTCATCAGGTAGCTCAGGAGGGCATTGCCAAGCCCATCCTGATCGGCCGACCGGAAGTAGTGCGTCGGCGCATGGCCGATCTGGGGGTGCCCGACAATGGACAATTCACGGTGGTGCATCCGGCCCAGCACCCGAAGTACGAAGCATACGCCGAAGCCCTGTACCGACGGCGCCAGCGCAAAGGGGTGACCCGTGCACTGGCCCGACAGCTTATGCGCTTACCCACTTACTTCGGCCCTATGATGGTCGCTCAGGGGGATGCGGACGCGTACATCTGTGGTTTGACGTACAACTACCCCGACGTCATCCGGCCAGCACTCCAGACCGTAGGCACTCGCGAGGATGTTCAGCGGGTATGTGGCGCGTACGTGATGATCGTCAAAAACCGGGTGTACGTCTTCAGCGATGCGACGGTCAACTTGGATATCGACGCGGACACATTGGCAGACATCGCCATCCAGGCCGCAGACCTGGCCCGCCGGTTTGAGATCACGCCGCGGGTGGCGATGCTTTCCTTTTCCAACTTCGGCAGCGTAAAACACCCTGAGGCACAGATGGTCCAGCGAGCCGTGGAGATCGTCCGTCAACGTCGGCCGGACCTTCAGGTAGACGGGGAGATGCAAGCGGATGTGGCCGTAGTGCCTGAATTGATCGAAGAGCATTATCCGTTCAGCCGGGTAAAAGACGCGAACGTGCTCGTCTTTCCCAACCTCGCGGCGGCTAACGTGGCGTACAAACTGCTGCAACATCTGGGGGATGCAGAGGCTATCGGGCCAATCCTGCTGGGTATGGGGCAGCCTATCCACGTGCTCTCCACCGGCGCCACGGTCCGGGAAATCGTTCACATGACCGCCATCGCCGTGATCGACGCGCAGGAAAACGCGTCGACGACCAGATGAGCTCTGTCAGACTTCTCCTCCCAATGAGAAGTATCCCCCTGCCCGCTGTCCCGGGCTGGCGGGCAGGGGGACGCCTTGCCACCACCTTCCCGTATGCGTGGAACATGCCCTGAATAGGCCTTTGGTACCGGTCATAAGGACGTATCCTTTGGCGGGTTAAGGCGTCCTCATTTACGCAAGTCACACCCGAAGGACTTCGGGAAAATAAAAGCCTTGTCTGTGGCGGTAACCCAATGCCCGCCCCGGCTGCTGCAGGCATGGCTGCCGTGTGTGCCCGGGCACACGGGTGCTCTTTTGAACAAGGGGCGGTCGCAGACCAACGATGCAATCACCGACAGGTGCGCGGTAGCCATGTTCGACGGACACACATATTTGACATATCTTCAACAGGTGAACGGGTGGAACATGTCCTGTCACGATACACGCGATACCATTTCGGTGACCCGCCAAAAGGAGACTTCCACGTTTGTCGACCCGTGGGAAGTTGACTCTTTCACAACGGAGCCTCCCATGTCCCCACCGGCAGAGGTGTCTCGCTGGGATGTGCTCACCGATTTGTTTATTTTGCTGAGTTTGTTGGTAATTTTCTGGCGTTTAGCAGAGTACGTGCTGTGAAGGCCTTTACCCCCCGGCCCGCAGGAACGCGTGGACACCCTCGGGAACATAACGCCCAATGACGATACTGGCGTTCTGGCCTCCCAGGCCAAAGGAGTTGGAAAGAGCCACGCGAATGCCCTCTTTCACGCGACGGGCCACGTTGGGCACGTAGTCCAGGTCACACTCAGGATCTGGGTGTTCGTAGTTTATCGTGGGGTGAAGGATGCCAGTAACGATGGACTTCACCACCGCCATGGCTTCGATAGCCCCCGCGCCTCCAAAGGCATGCCCCAGCATCGACTTGGTGGAATTGACGGCCAACTCGTACGCGTGTTCTCCAAAGACCTTCTTGATGGCCAGGGTTTCGATCTTATCGTTCAAGGGGGTGGACGTACCGTGGGCGTTGATGTAGTCCACGTCCTCCGGTCGTACTCCCGCGTCCTCCAGGGCTCGCCGCATGGCCAGCTGAGCACCGCGCCCTTCAGGGTCTGGCGCGGCGATGTGATAGGCATCGGACGTGGCAGCATGGCCTAGAATTTCGGCATATATGCGAGCCCCACGGCGCAGGGCATGTTCCAGGCTTTCCAGGACGAAAACCGCGGCCCCTTCACCGATGACGAAACCATCCCGGGTGGCGTCAAAAGGACGGCACGCTTTGTGAGGGGGGTCATTGCGGGTGCTCAGGGCTTTCATCATGGTGAAGCCCACAAAGAACGTGCGCACAATCAAGCCCTCCACACCGCCGGCAATGACCACGTCCAACAGCCCGTGACGGATGAGGTTGGCAGCCTCCCCGATGGCCTGGGTACCGGCCGCACAGGCGGTGACCACGGTGTTGGAAAGACCCCGTAGGTTGAACATTTCGCTGATGTGGAAAGCAGGGATGTTGGGAAGCCCGCCGATAGCGTCCATGGGGCGCACACGCCACACCCCCCGTTCACCCGCTTTTAGGAGCAAGGGCTCGTACAGGTCAAATCCTCCTAGGCCGGTCCCCATGACCACCCCGGCCCGCTCACTTTCCCGGGCCAATGTCTCTTCGATGTCCGCATCCTGAATGGCTTGGGTGGCCGCGGCCAGCGCGTACTGGCTGGCACGGGCCATGCGACGGGCTTCTCGCGGGTCAATGCCAAACGCGCGCGGGTCGAAGTCCTTTACCTCAGCAGCAATGCGCGTGGGCAGGTCGGACACGTCAATGCGGGTAACGTAGTCGATGCCGGATTCACCCTTCACCAAGCGATCCCAGGTCTCATCGGGAGAGTGACCTAGGGGGGTAATAGCCCCCATGCCGGTAATCACCACCCGTCGCCGGGGCAGGAGGTCCGTCAATCCCAGCTTTTGGAGGGTCTGCTGGAAGCGCTTAAACGCCCGTGCCAGACGTTCATCCGGCTGGGGAGTTTCCAGGGCGTCCAACAGCTCGCGCAGGGCCTGTCGCCCCGCGACCGGCAGCTCACGCAACAGGGTCAACAGTTGCTCATACATTATGATTCCTCCCTTCTGACATGCAACGATGGGGAAGTCGTGGATGACAGCCGGTCTAACCCCTCTTTTGTGCGTTGTACGATCGCACCTTGTACCGCGCGTAAGGCGGCTCGTACCGCGTTGCGCACCGCGTACGCGTCACTACGCCCGTGGCCCACGACGACAATACCGTCAATGCCCAGCAAAGGCGCGCCGCCATATTCCCTTGGATCCAGCCGACGGTAAGTAGCTTGAAACGCCGCGCGTGCCAGGAGTGCGCCCATCATAGCTGTCGGGCGTCGTTTCACTTCCTCTTTCACCACATCAACCAGCATTGCCGCCACGGCTTCGGAGGTCTTGATAAAAATGTTGCCGGTGAACCCATCGGTGATCACCACATCTGCGTCGCCGGCCAGCACTTCCTTTGGCTCTACATTGCCGATGAAGCGAAGGCCAGGCGTTTCCTCCAGGAGGGCAAACGCCGCCTGTACCAGCGCGTTCCCCTTACCCCCTTCCTCGCCGATGGACAAGAGGCCCACGGACGGATCAGGGATGTCAAAGACATGCCGGGCGTAAACCGTGCCCATCAAGGCAAATTGTTGCAGGTATTCGGGTTTACAGTCGGCGTTGGCGCCGATGTCCAGGATAAAACAGTGGCCGCGACGGGTGGGAAAGGGGGTTGTGAGGGCAGGACGTTTGATGCCGGGAATGCGGCCCAAGGTGAACAAGGCGGCCGCCAGCGCGGCACCGGTGTGTCCACAGGTTACAAACGCGTTGGCCTCACCCTCTTTGACCAACCTCATCCCTACGGACATGGAGTTCTCCGGCTTTGCGCGTACGGCGGTGGCAGGGTGTTCGTCCATGCGCACCCATTCGGGCGCGTGGACCACCGTGATAGACAGGCCCTGAAGCGTGTGATGGGCCAACTCTTCACGGATGGCGGTTTCGGGACCTACCAGCAGAATGGCGACGCCAAAGTCCCGCGCGGCCTGAACCGCACCGGCAACGGCCGCGGCCGGGGCATGATCTCCGCCCATGGCGTCCACAGCAATGCGCATGGTTAATTACCCTTCCACCTCTACCGGATAGCCTGTAATGCCCAGTAAGCCTGGTCCTCCGATGGCGGCCAACACCGGACCGAGTTCAACAACCACATCCTCCACTACGTGGAACCGTTCACGGCACGTGTGAAGCAAAGCCTCTGCCTCATCAGGGATGTGGGTGTGCACGACCGCCAGGCGTACCGGGCGGTCACCGACCTGTTCGGCGACCAAGCGCACAAGTGCTTCCTTAGAACGCCGTCGCCCGCGCGCCCGGCCGATCACTTCGAGCGCGCCGTCGCGAAAGGCAAGCAGGGGTTTGACGTTGAGCACATTCCCCATGTAAGCCCTGGTGTGGGAGATGCGTCCCGCCCGTGCCAGATAAGTCAGGGTCTCCACGGTCAGAAAACCGAACGTATGATCCCGAATACGGCCCAAACGTTCCAGAATGGTGGACAGCTCTAGGCCTTCGTGTGCCCAGCGTGCGGCCATCACCACCTGCCATCCACCGCCCATGGACGCGAAACGGGTGTCCCACACCGTCACCTGGCGGCCTTCCTCGGCGGCCATGGCCGCTGCCTGCACGGCCGAGTTGTACGTGCCGCTGAGTTTAGCCGTCACCGTGAGACACAAGATAGTTTCTTCAGGGACTTCTCGGTAGGCGTCCAGAAACTGTGCCGGTGTGGGTTGGGACGTGGTGGGTTGTTGCCCCTCTTCCAGAAAACGACGGTAGAACGCTTCGATGGATAAGTCTACCTTGTTCCGATACACCTCATCCGGACCGAAAATGACCAACGCCGGCACCTCGCGGATGCCATATTCCTGTAAAAACGGTTCCGGCACGTTCAGGCTGGAGTCACATACAATACCGATGCCCATATCCGTGCAATTCCTCATTTCCTTGAGGCGGGACGGAATACGCCTTCCTTTGTTTGCCCACGGTTGTTTTACGACTTCACCAGGAAAGAACACCCACTCATCGCGGGAGTTACTCCGCGCGGGCCGGGGATGTGGGCCCGTCAAACACGGTGCTGTGAACCCAACGGCTGAGGTTCAAAGTGCCTTGAGTGGCACGGTCCACCAGGGCTGCCAGGGCCGCGGCCTCGGCATAGGCGGGGTGATCTGCCTGGCCGTGGGCCTCGCCGACCAGCGCGATCAGCCGCGCAATGTCGGTGGCCAGGGTGAGCCAACTTTCGGCACCTGGGGCCGGGCGCAGTGTGTCCAACACGGCTAGCAATCCCGGCCCTACCTCCTCTGCCACCAAATACCAACGCTGGGCCACTGCCTCTTCCACGAAAGCGAGAATTTGGCCCAGGGAATCCAACACCCCTTCCGGATGGTGTTCCAGGCAAAGATACAGACCTTCGGCCGCGTGAGAGAGGGCCGGTCCCCATTGGCCCAGACGGTGCAGGAGTTCCGCGGTGAGCCGGTGGGTTTCAATGGCTACCGGCCAATCCTCGGTCGTTGTGGCCCGGGCGCCTTCCTGGGCTAGGACGGCCAGGGCGCGCTCCCACTGGCCTGTGTCGAGCCAGTTATGGATCTGATGTAAGAGTTCCTGCCAGTGCGTCACCCTTTCTCCCCCTGTGGCGCCGGGCTGTTCATTTAATGCGCAGGGTTCGTAATCGATTCAAGGCGGCAGCCAGCTCAAACCGGCGAAAATACGCGTAATCCCCCATCGGGCGCGAGTCGATCACGTCCAGGCCGTGGTGTTGAATATCCCGTTCCACCGCGTCCAGGATCTCTCGCAAGGTGCGACGACCGTCCATGTACTTCTCCCGGGCGTAGTACAAGGCCTGACCGATTGCGTTGAGTTGACTGGGGTCTACCAGTTGTTCTACCGCACTCAGGTCAATCTCATGACGTCCAAAGAGAATGGTCTTTACCCCACGAGCCGTGATCTTCACCTCCCGTTTGCCCTTAGAAGGGTCTAGGCTGGCAGCGATAGGAATACGGTGAGTGATGTCACCAAACCGGTCCCCTCCCTCCGGCCGTCGTTCAGACCGATACTTTTCCGCGATGGCACGCGCTTGGACAGTAACATCCCGCGGGCGGTATTCGTCCATCATAATGACCGTGTCTGCCACGTCAAAGTAATCACCCGAACCGCCCATCACCAGGATCGTGCTCACCCCCAGTTCAGTATAAAGCTGGCGCACCTTGTCCACAAAGGGGGTAATGGGCTCTTTGGCCTTGGCCACCAGTTCCTGCATCCGGTGATCCCGGATCATGAAGTTGGTAGCAGCCGTATCCTCATCTACCAGGAGGACCGTGGCCCCTGCCTCCAGGGCTTCCATTATGTTAGCTGCTTGAGAAGTGGAACCGGACGCGTCGTCCGTGCAGAAACGGGTGGTATCCCGTCCAAAGGGGAGGTTGTTAATAAAGGGTGAGATGTTCACTTTCTCCACTCGTCGACCATCCTCCGCGCGGATCTTTACCGCACCAGGATCGGTGACCACAAATTCCCGACCGTCACCAGGGATGTGATTGTATATGCCAACTTCGAGCGCGTTCAACAGGGTGGATTTGCCGTGATATCCTCCTCCCACGATCAGCGTAATGCCTTTGGGAATCCCCATGCCGGCAATGGGGCCCCGGTTGGGCAGGGTAACGGTTATGCGGCGTTCGGGAGGGCTTTCAAAGGGAATCACCTGGGGACCCGTCATTGGACGCGGGTCAACACCGGAACGCCGGGGGAGAATGGCACCGTCGGCGACAAAGGCGACGAGCCCTAATTCAGGCAGTTGGCGCCGCAGCGCGTCCGTGTCCTCCACGGTGAGAACGTGGGCGCGCAGAGCCTGGGCGTCCAGCGAGGTGTAAAAAGCTGCCCGACGTACAACCTCGGGGACGTCGCGGAGGAGCAAGGCTTCGGCTTCGTGGCCCAAAATACGACGGCCGGCAGCAGGAAGTCCGACCACGAATCGAATTTCAATGCCCTCGTCGTGAACGAGCACCGCGGTGCGGGGGAGCACCTCCTGGCCGGGCGTGTCGATGCGAATCACCCCCGACTTGCCCGACCCGCGACGGCGTTCGACGTCATCACTGGCATGGGCAAAGGCACGGGCGATGAAGTCGGCCAGAGCGATACGACGAATGGGGTTAGCGTAGAGTTCAGTCGGGAACCGGGCTATCGAATGAGGCACCCACGCGCGCAACCGCGAGGGCGCGGCAAAAGGGTCTCCTTGAACGTGGTCAATGGCAAGGATAAAACCGGGCCCCTGATACGCGCCGGCAATATCCTTGTACGCCTTGTACCCCCGACCGTGTATGCGACGCAGCGTTGCCTGTAACTCTTGGATGGGTCGTACCCGATGGGAAAGCTTCATGGGCCGCTTCTCCCTCATCCGTTCAGGTGATAGTCGGGTTCGGCACAACCTTTACATTATCCCGATTTACGGCTAAACAGCCAACCCTTCGCGCCAGGATGGGATCTGACAGACGGAATCCGGTGCCGGTCATGGCCTTGGGAAGGCCGCCCCTCTCCCTCAGGGTAGGGAGCGTGTGGTCATGTCAGCCTTGGCATCCAGGCAGCATTTCGGTTACAATACCGCGGCCTACGTCGTCGGCGTGTTGTACCGGCCGGTGATGAGGATGTTATGACCTACTTGAGAAGGTAAGGAGGAAAATGTGTCCCTGCTCATTTACATAGGCGTTCTGGCAGGGTTAATCCTCGTCCACGAGTTCGGGCACTTTTGGGCAGCCCGCCGGAACGGCATTGTGGTCGAGGAATTTGGCTTAGGGTTGCCCCCTCGGATACGCACGTTAGCCCGCCGTGGGGAGACGTTGTTTACCTTGAACCTGCTGCCGGTAGGTGGGTTTGTGCGCATGCGCGGGGAAGATGAGGACCAGGGACCGGGGAGCTTCTGGCGGGCACCGGCGAGGGCGCGAGCCATGGTACTCATCGCGGGCCCCGCGTTAAATATTCTGTTGGCATTGCTTTTGCTCACCATAGGGTACAGCGTGATTATCCCGGGCAACGGTGTCTGGGTGATGGATGTGGATCCTACCTATCCGGCAGCGGCGGCAGGCATGCGTTCCGGGGATATTATTGAGGCCGTCAATGGGGAACCGGTCACGTCACGCGTGGCCTTGATCGAGCGCATCCGGGCTTCCCGGGACACGACGGCGAGCTTTACGGTGCGGCGAGATGGGAGACGCGTTGAGCTGCGGATTCAACCCCAGGTGGACCCGGATGGTGTACCCCGTATCGGAGTGTTGTTGGCCGAACGTCTGCCCGTCTGGAAAGCACCGGTGGTCGCCGCGCGGGAGCTGGGGGGATTTCTAGTCGCTATGGTACGTCTTCCCGCGGCCGCACTGCGGGGCTACGTGAATCCGGAAGAGGTGCGGCCGTTGGGGCCTGTGGGTATTGGGCGTGTGTTTGTCGGCATTGTGGACCAGCAACCGCATCCCCTGGTGCGCGTGTTCACTATCCTGCGTCTGACGGCCATCATCAGTTTTGCCCTGGGTATCACGAACCTCTTGCCTCTGCCTGCCCTGGACGGGGGACGGTTGGTGTTCGTTCTCCTTGAGGTTCTACGACGAGGTAAACGGGTGAGTCCGGCCAAGGAAGGGTTGGTTCACTTAGTAGGGATGGTTTTATTGCTCACGTTGATGGCCGTCATCACGTATTATGACATCCTGCACCCGCTGGGAGGGTGAACTCCCCGTGATTGGGCAAGCGCTTGACGGCCGCCAGGGCTCTACTTCCCGGCGGTGAACCAGAACCTCGCGCGATACCGGAGTAGATAGCCGATGACATGTCCGCGCTGTGGGGCTCACGTCGTTACAGGAATGCCGATTTGCCCATCATGTGGCACACCGTTGCCCCGCCGTAAGCAGTTCATCCGCTGTCGATATTGCAATTACCGGGCCGACGCGCGATTGCGGGTGTGTCCTGCCTGTGGTCGGACCCTACAGCCCAAGCCATTTTACCAGCGGTGGCAGGTTTATGTCGGGTTGCTGGTCTTGCTCGCCCTCGGGGGCATCGGCTTAACACGGGAGTGGCGTCCCCCCGCCCCTGCCGCGTTCCTGGCCACAGTGAGCGCACAGGCTCAGGAACTCCTCCCCGAGGTCACACCGGTGGTACTGGTGCTTATCC
>WFWT01000029.1 GCA_015490995.1 Anaerolineae bacterium
CGGTCAGTCATCCCATCAGGACAAGAAGCATTGCTCCACCAACCAGCGCGGCGGGCCATCTCTTGGCCCGCGTAAGATGGAAGGCCTTGCTCCCCCTCATGTTCTGCGCTCCTCATGCGCGCTTACCAGGCGCGATGGCACGGTTCTGACGATCTGTCATGGCCCATAGATGGTTTTGGGCCATCATAACGGGGAGAGGGGGCGCGTTCTGTAAGGGAGGTTACGGTGAGGTTGCCCGTTGAAGGGTGAAGTAAAAGGTGCTGCCTTCGCCCTCGGTGCTTTCCACCCAGATACGGCCGCCATGGGCCAGGGTCAGGTGCTTGGCGATGGCGAGGCCCAACCCGGTCCCTTCTCCTGTCCGCGCCCGGTCCACCTTGTAAAACCGCTCGAAGATGCGCGGCAATTGATCGGCCGGGATGCCAACACCCGTATCGCGCACCGCGATGCACACGTCTCGCTCGCGCGGGGTGACGGTCACCTGAACCTCCCCGCCCGCGGGCGTAAACTTGATGGCATTGTGGAGGAGATTGGCCAGAATGCGTTGGGCGCGAGGCGGGTCGGCCAGCACCTGGGGAGAGGGTGATGGCAGGTGTGCGCTCAGGTGAAGATGGGCACGTTCCGCCTGGGGTTGAAAGCGTTCCACGACCGGCATGACAATGTCGGTCACCGGAACGGGGACGAATCGCAGGGGTAGCCGGCCGGATTCAATGCGGGCAAGCTCCAGGAGCTCTTCCACCATTTGAACCATGGTGTCCACCTCGCGCTCTATGTGGGTCAAAAAGCGTCGGGCGATGGTCGGTTCGTCCAGGGCGCCGTCCCGTAGGGTTTCGACCACGGCCTTCAAGGAGGCCAGGGGTGTACGCAGTTCGTGGGAGATGTTGCTGATGAAGTCGCGACGGGTGGTTTCCAGTTGGCGCACGTAGGTGATGTCCTCGAGCACGATCAGGGCATGGGGAGTGTCGTCATGGCGGAGCGGAATGACGCGAACACGCACGGTCCGTCGGGTGGCAGGAAGTTCGAGGACGTCTTCCTGGGTCTCGCCTTGTGTTTGGCAGCGTTGCCAGAGGTGGATAATTCGGTGGTGGTGGACCAGTGTGCCTAAAGAAAGTGGTTGTTGTGTGTGCTGGGAGACCCCCAACAGGCGGGCGGCCGTTGGGTTAAACCAGGGGACACGGCCTGTGGGATCCACCACGAGGAGCCCTTCGCCGGTGTGGTCCAGGATGGCCCGCCAGAGTGCTCGTTCACGGGACAGGTGGCGGATGTGCTCCGGAAGGGTGGTGGCAAGGTAATTCCACGCGTCGACAAGCTCTTTGAGTTCTGGAGGCGCGGCTGTGTGCAAAGCGTGTACCGGGTGGCCGTGGGCCAGGTCGTGTAAGCACGTCGTCAGCTGACGAAGGGTGCGTTGGCGTTGTCGATGCGCGTGTAAGGTGGCGGCGAACAGCGCCGCGGCGCTGCCTAGCGCAATAGCCAGGCCCGGAGACCAGCCCCCCAAAAGGGCCGACAGGCTGCCGACCAGCAGCGTGGCCGTTCCCGCCAGGACGAAGATCCGATATTTCGACATGGCACGTGCTCCGGATCACCCATCAAAACGGTAACCCACACCACGAACGGTGATAATGCGGGTGGGGTGCTTGGGGTCAGGTTCGATCTTCTCGCGCAGCCACCGGATGTGCACGTCGACGGTACGTGTGCCACCGCCAAAATCCCACCCCCACACTCGTTCCAGGATCAGATTGCGAGAGAGGACAACGCCTGGGTGACGGGCGAGGAACAGGAGCAGGTCAAACTCTTTGGGTTTCAGGTGAAGAAGTTGGCCACCGCGGCGCACTTCACGGCGGGCCACATCGATCACCAGATCGCCGAAGCGTAATGGGGTGGCGCTTTCCCGGGCACGTTCGGCTTCTGAGCGGTCCAGTTGCACGCGGCGGAGGAGGGCCTTGACCCGGGCCATGAGCTCTCGCATGCTGAAGGGTTTGGTCACGTAATCATCGGCGCCCATTTCCAGGCCTACTACCTTGTCTATCTCGTCTGCGCGGGCGGTCAGCATGAGAATGGGCACGCTCATCTCCTGACGGAGGAGGCGGCACACTTCGAAACCGTCGATGCCGGGCAAGAGGATGTCGAGAATGATGAGATCGGGCCGTTCGGTACGGGCTTTGTGGAGCGCTTCCCGTCCGTCGGCCGCCGTGAGGACGGTGTAACCTTCCCGTTGCAGAGTGTATTCCAGTGTTTCTCGGAGCGCGGCTTCGTCCTCTACAACCAGGATTGTCGCCATCACCGCGTTCTTCTCCACCGCATGGGTGTCCCCTGTGTACAGGGGATAGATTGTGTCCTTGTGCCATTATACCGCTCCATAGATACCGCAGCCATTAGGGCAAGTGAGTAGGGCGTGTACATGAACGGGGGTTGTGTTCCTTTTCCCGGTGATGCTTTATCAGCGTTAAGAGAACGGTTTACACGTTTGCCGACATAAGGCTTGAACATCATCAGGTAGTGAAGGATGAACATCCTGCGGAATGTGCATACACGGAGAGTGCGCTTTATAACCAGTAGTGGGTGTTGATTTGACAGAATGCTGACCCTCACTATACTAGTGGGCGATATGCTCTGACCCCCTTCTGTCCAGCTTTGTGTCGATCCACGGTTCTGATGGTGTGGGTCGACCAAGCCTTTACACTTAAAGAACGCAAAGGAGGAGGAGAGCGATGACGCGCAAATCTCTGTGGTTGGTGTACGCCCTCGTGGTCTTGGCTTTGGTATTAAGTGCGTGCGCGCGAGGGACTCCAACACCGACACCCACACCACAGCCGGTGGAGCAGCCTCAACAGCCCACGCCGACGAAGGCTCAACCGATGGAGGAACCTACCCCTACACCGGTTGCCGAGTTTAAGTGTGAAGATCCGTTGGGTTGTGTAGAGATCGCTCCTGGTGATCCGATTCGTATTGCGTACATGTTGGTGGTATCTGGGCCTAACGAGTCGTTGGGGGTGGATTCGCGGCGTGGTATAGAGATAGCGATAGACGATGTGGGTGGTGAGTTACTGGGTCGGCCTATCGAGTTGGTGGGTGAGGATTCGCTGTGTTCGCCGGAGGGTGGGCAGGCGGCGGCGCAGAAGATAGCGGCGGACAAGAGCATAGTGGGTGTGATAGGGACGAACTGTTCGAGTGCGGCGAAGAATGCGGCGCCGATAATTAGTGAGGCTGGGATGGTGATGATATCGCCGTCGAACACGGCGCCGTATTTGACGGATCCTGCGACGCGGTCGCCTGGGTATTTCCGGACGGCGCACAATGACAAGGTGCAGGGGCGAGTGGCGGCGGAGTTTGCGTACAACGTGTTAGGTGCGCGGAAGGCGGCGACGATACATGATGGGAGTGTGTATGCGGAGCAGTTGGCGAATGTGTTTGCGGAGGTGTTTAAGGAGTTGGGTGGGGAGGTAGTGGCGCAGGAGGCGGTGAATGTGGGTGATACGGACATGCGGCCGGTGTTGACGACGATAGCGGCTGCGGGTCCGGATATTATTTATTATCCGATATTTATAGCGGAGGGTGCGCTGATTACGCGGCAGGCGAAGGAGGTTGCTGGGTTAGAGGATGTGATATTGATGGGTGCGGATGGGATGTTTTCGCCGGACTTTATAGAGGCGGCTGGTGAGGCGGCGGTTGGGGCGTATTTGACGAGTCCGGACTTTACGGCGTTTGCGGGTGGGTATCAGGAGTTTTTGCGGAAGCATGAGGAGAAGTATGGTGAGAAGCCGTTGAGTGCGTTCCACGCCCACGCGTACGACGGGACAATGATGTTGTTCTACGCGATCGCGCAGGTCGCCGTGGAGGACGCGGAAGGAACCCTGTACATCCCACGGCAAGCGTTGCGCGATGCCATCGGCAGCATCGCCAACTTCCAGGGGTTGACGGGGAATTTGACGTGTGATCCGAACGGTGACTGTGCGGATCCGAAGATTGCGGTTTATCAGATAACGGCGGCGGGTGAGTGGAATCCGGATGACCCGAACAAGTCGCCGGTGAAGATCTACCCGAAGTAACCATGCGACCTGAGCGGTAAGGCAAAGGGGCGGGCAGGGGGGTTCAACCTGCCCGCCCCTTTTTGTGTCGCCAATCCGCAACTGTAACCTGAGATTGTAGGTATAGCTTGCACAAGATGGGGGGATAGGGACCATGGTTTCAGCACGGACGGCACGTTGGCGGGTACGGCTGCGTCATCTCAGCGGCACCGATGTGGCGCTCTGGTTAATCGGGGCGCTGTTGCTGGCCATGGTGCTCATCGGCTCGTACAAGAGCCTTCAGGCAGGCCGTTACACTACTCGCCAGTGGCTGGACTTCATTATTTTTGGCCTGGCCCAGGGAGGGGTCTATGCCCTCATCGCGCTGGGCTACACGATGGTGTACGGTGTGCTGCAGATGATCAACTTCGCCCACGGTGAAGTTTTCATGAGCGGTCCTTTCACCGCTTATTTTGTGGCACGGGCTCTGGACAAAGCAGGATACTTTGATTCATATCCCATCCTGAGTCTGGCCATCGTGTTTGTGGTGGCGATGGCCGTGTCCACCTTTGTGGCGGTTGTGTTGGAGCTGGTAGCGTATCGTCCCCTGCGAGGCGCGCCCCGGTTGGTGCCTTTGATCACGGCCATCGGTGCATCGTTCTTCCTCCAGTACACCTTCCGTGGGTTGTATGGTTCAGGGGTCAAGGCTTATCCGGACATCGAACTCTTGCAGGGCACATGGTCTCTGGGCCCGGTGGTGATTCAGAAAACGTTGGTGGTGGTGTTTATCGCCGCGATTGTCCTGTTGGTGGGGTTGTACCTCTTTGTTCAGCACACGAAGATCGGCAAGGGTATTCGGGCGGTAGCCGAGGACCAGCAGGCAGCCGCGCTGATGGGCGTGAACGTGGACCGCATGGTGTCCATGACCTTTGCCGTGGGGGGAGCCGGTGCCGGCGCCGCCGGGGTGCTGTATGCCCTCATCTTCAAACAGGTGCACTTCTTTATGGGGTTTATCCCCGGCATTAAAGCCTTTACAGCGGCCGTGCTGGGAGGTATCGGTAACATCCCCGGGGCTATGCTCGGGGGGCTCTTCCTCGGCGTTTTTGAGTCCCTGGGCCCCAGTCTTTTCCTGGAAGGTCTGGGAGTGCCCGCGCCCTATCAGCTGAAGGACGCTATTGCCTTTACCATGCTGGTGTTGGTGTTGATCTTCCGGCCGACCGGTATCTTGGGTGAACGGATTGCCAAACGGGCCTGAGAGGGGAGGAGAGCATGGGCGGATTTCCGTTACGTCAGTCCATCCGATACGGTTTGCTGGCCGGCGTGGCCGTTTTGCACATGTCCCTGGTTGGCATGGTGGAAGCGTTCAGTCGCCGGGAAATCGTGAAGGACACCATCTCCATGGGGCAGTTGCTCCTTATTTTGGCCATTCTGGTGCTGGCATATGTGGCCGCGCGACGGGCAGTGGAACAGCACCCCCTCTATGCTGTGTTCTCAGGAGCCCTGGTAGGCCTAGTTGCCGGGGCACTCCTGGCCGTACTCGCGCTGCTGATTAAGCCCCTGGGAATGCGGGAGGTGTTTGCGAACGCTTCCCCTCGCCTGGTGAAAATCTTGCTCTTCGATGAGGAAGGGGTGGCCGGAGTTGCCCGACTGCTGGCTGTGATGACGGCCAGCGGTGCGTTGGCCGGCTTATTGGAGTTGTTGCCCCCGCGCGTGCGGCGTCCTCTGGTCTACGCCCTCTTGGCGACTCTGACGCTTGGCTTGCTGCGCGATATTTTCGCGGTGGTGTTGCCCCGTAAGGTCTCCCGGTTCTTATATACCTCGTCCGGTTTGACACAGGCCGGGTTGCTCACTTTCCTGGCCATGTGGGGCGTAGTGTTCACCTTTTGGGAGACGTTGGGAGTTCGTCTGCAACGAGAGGTCCGGAGTTTGCCGCCCGCCCAACAACGGCCCTTGCAATGGACCAGTTATGCCCTCGTGGCCGCGCTCCTGGTAGGCATGCCTTTTATCCTGGGGGAGCGGGGTTCCTACATCTTCGAGGTTCTGGACATCGTCGGCATTTACATCATCATGGGGCTAGGACTGAACATCGTGGTGGGCTTTGCCGGCTTGCTGGACTTGGGGTACGTGGCCTTCTTCGCCATCGGCGCGTACACCATGGCGGTGCTCACCACGCCCGAACTCCAGGTGGTGCGGGCAGTCATTCCCCAGATGACCTTTTGGGAAGCCTTGCCGCTGGCCTTGTTGGCCTCACTGCTGTCCGGCATTATCCTGGGCATTCCGGTGCTGAAGACCCGTGGCGATTACCTGGCCATTATCACCCTAGGTTTCGGTGAGATCATTCGCCTGCTGGTGCTGTCGGACTTCCTGAAACCGTACCTGGGAGGCGCGCAGGGAGTTACGGGTATTGCTCGGCCTACTTTTGGGGACTGGTACGCTAAGGACCCTCAGGACTATTACTTCTTCATCCTCATCGCGATCGCCATTGGGTTTTTCATTTCCGTACGCCTGAAGGATTCACGGCTAGGGCGTGCGTGGAAGGCCATTCGGGAGGATGAAGACGTGGCGATTGCCATGGGCATCGATCATGTGGCCACCAAGCTGACCGCGTTCGCCACGGGCGCGACCCTGGCCGGGCTGAGTGGGGCGATCTTTGCGGCCAAGTTAAATTCCATGGCGCCGCACAGTTTTAACCTGTTGATCTCCATCAACGTGTTGTGTCTGCTCATTGTGGGTGGGATGGGCAGCTTGCCCGGTGTGGTCGTGGGCGCGTTTGCCCTGGTGGGCTTGCCGGAGTTGTTGCGGGAGTTCGCGGAATACCGGCTTCTGGTCTACGGGGCCGCGCTGGTGGCCATGATGCTCCTGAAACCTGAAGGCCTATGGCCCGAAACGTTGCACGTGCGGGAACTGCGGGCCGAACCGGTCAAGGTTTCACCGGTACCTGCCGCGGGCGAAGCCCCCGGCAGTAAGTGAGTCCGCCTGCACATGAGAAGCACCTGATCTGGGGAGGTGAACGGTGGGCATTCTAGATATAGTACACGTAACCAAGCGATTTGGGGGCTTGGTGGCTGTGCGCGATGTGACGATTCACGTGGAGCCCCAGAGCATCCATAGCATCATCGGGCCTAACGGTGCCGGTAAGACGACCCTCTTCAACTGCATCACCGGCTTCTACCGGGCGGATGAGGGGGAGGTTATCTTCAACGGGGAGCCCATTCACTTCCTCCCGCCCGATGAGATTGCACGCATGGGCATCGCCCGCACTTACCAGAACATTCGCCTCTTTGCTAACCTGACTGCGATGGAAAACGTGCTGGTGGGCATGCACCCCCACCTTACTTCCTGGCTGATAGAGCCTATCCTCGGGTTGAGGCGTTATCGGGAGGAAGAGGCGCGCGCGAGGGAGGAAGCGTTGCAGCTGTTGGCCTTTGTAGATTTGGAGGACCGGGCGTACTTCCTGGCCAAAAACCTCCCTTATGGGGAACAGCGTCGCCTGGAGATCGCCCGCGCGTTGGCCCTCAAACCAAAGGTGCTCCTGCTGGACGAGCCCACAGCCGGCATGAACCCACGGGAAACGGAAGAGACAATGGACCTCATTCGCCGGTTGCGGGATGAGCTGGGCATTACCATCGTGCTCATCGAGCACGATATGAAGGTGGTGATGAACATTTCCGATGTCGTCAGCGTGCTCGATTATGGGGAGAAGATCGCGGAAGGGACACCTGCAGAGATCCAGATAAACCCGCGCGTCATCGAGGCGTACCTGGGTCGTGGCGCGGCGACCGGGTTAACGCCGGCCGCTTAGCCCACGCGTCGCCGGCATTATGCCATGTCACACGGAGGGTGATGAGAACCATGAACTTGCTGGAGGTGCGGAACCTGCGGGTAGCTTACGGCGCCATTGAGGCGTTGAAGGGGATCTCCCTCGAGGTCCGGGAGGGGGAAATTCTGACCCTTATTGGGGGCAACGGTGCAGGCAAGACCACAACCCTGCGCACCATCAGCGGCTTGCTGAAACCGGTGGCCGGGGACATTCTATTTCAGGGAGACAGCTTGTTAAAATACCGCCCCCACGAAATCGTACAGAAGGGCATCATCCATGTGCCGGAAGGTCGACGGGTGTTTGCCCGCATGACGGTCCAGGAGAACCTGGAGATGGGCGCGTACGTGCGCTCGGACAAAGACGGCATTGCCGAGGACATGGAGAAGGTGTTCACCCTGTTTCCCCGGCTCAAGGAGCGGCGTAACCAGCTGGCCGGGACCCTCTCGGGCGGCGAGCAACAGATGCTGGCCATCGGGCGAGCTTTGATGAGTCGCCCCCGGGTGTTGCTGATGGATGAGCCTTCCATGGGGTTGGCGCCGGTACTGGTGGAGGAGATCTTCGACACGATTCGCGAGCTGAACCAGAAGCAAGGGTTGACCATTCTCCTGGTGGAACAGAACGCCCACATGGCGCTGCAAATTGCCCATCGCGGCTACGTCATCGAGACAGGACGCATTCGGCTCCACGGCACTGCTAAGGAGCTAAGCACCAACCCTGAAGTGCAAAAAGCGTACCTAGGAGGGTAAGTGCGTGGGGTGGGTGGCCGCAACACCCACCCCACCCCACGTTCGGCACGATGAGCATCCTGGACACGTGGGAACACTATCTAACCGACTACAATGAGGGGCTGGGCCTGGTATACGAACGGTTTGTGTTGAACGATTTCCTCCTCGCCCTGCGGGCACGCTATGGCATTGGCTCCGTCCTGGAAGCTCCCCTCTTTGGCATGGCAGGTGTCTCAGGCATCAACAGTGTAGTGTTGGCCCAGCATGGGTGTCGTGTGACCCTGGTAGATGACCACCTCCGCCGGCTCCAGGGTGTGGCACGTATCTGGCAGGAGTTGCGCCTTCCCGTACACTTGGTCGCCGTGAGGGACTGGTCTCGCCTGCCCTTCCCGGATGGGACATTCGACCTGACGTGGGAATGGGCGGCTCTGTGGTTTGTGCCCGACCCGGAAGGCTTGCTGCGTGAGCTGGTGCGGGTTAGCCGGCGGGTGGTGTTCGTGGCCATGCCCAACCGCTGGCAGGTCGGTTATTGGCTGCGCAAGTGGGTGCTGGACCGGGATTTCTTCCGGCGAGTGGACGAATCCTGGACGGACATGGGGCGCATATGCCGCGTGCTAGAGGCCGCGGGCGCGCGTATCGTTTCCCAAGGGGTGTTGGACATTCCCCCATGGCCCGACACGGTCATGCCCGCGCGGGAAGTCCTTCGGCGGCTGGGCATTCGCTGGGCACGCCTAGAACGTCGGTTCAGCGGTGACGCGTGGCAATGGTCAACCATGGCGTATTATTTGGGCCATCAACCCGACTTGTACGCACGGGTTATGCGGTATGCCTGGCTGGAGAAGGCTCCCCTCCCCTGGTGGGTGAAAATCTTGTGGGGACACCATCGGTATGTGGTGGGGATGGTATAATCACATCAAATACCTCTCATGAGAGGAAACGAACATGCGGTGGGAGGAATGGCTACGGCCGGACGTCCGGCGGATGGAGCCCTACACGCCTATTGTGCCCTTTGAGGTGTTGAGTGAGCGCTTGGGGCGGCGGCCGGAAGAGATCGTCAAGCTGGACGCGAACGAGAACCCGTACGGGCCTTCCCCGCTGGTGCGCGAGCGGTTGGCACGTTACCCGTTTTACCATATCTATCCCGATCCCCAGCAGGAACAGCTGCGATCGGCCTTGGCGGACTACGTGAGCGTTCCCGCGGACCAGATCCTTCCCGGTCACGGCGCGGATGAGCTCATTGACCTGATCTGCCGGGTGTTTCTGGTGCCGGGGGACGTGGTGATCAACGCACCGCCCACGTTTGGAATGTATGAGTTCGACGCGGCACTCAGCATGGGCCGCGTGGTGCACGTTTGGCGGGATACCACGTTTCAGGTGGACGTAGAAGGCATCCGTCGGGCCGTGGAGGAGGTGAACGCTCGGGAAAACGGCCGGGTGAAACTCGTGTTCCTCACCTCGCCCAACAATCCTGACGGCGGTCTGCTCTCTCCGGAGGCCTTGCGGACACTGCTCAGCCTTCCCGTGGTGGTGGTCGTTGACGAAGCGTACATCGAGTTTGCCGGTCAGCCCTCCTTCGCCCCCTGGGTGCTGGAACATGACAACCTAATCGTGCTGCGCACCTTCTCCAAGTGGGCCGGCATTGCCGGATTGCGGTTGGGGTATGGGATTTTCCCCGCTTGGCTGATGCCCCACCTGTGGCGTTTCAAACAACCGTACAACGTCAACGTCGCCGCGACGGTGGCCGGCCTGGCGGCGCTGGAGGACCGCGAGTACTACGCTTGGACAACGGCCGCACTGGTGCGCGAGCGCGACCGCCTATACCGGGAACTGGCGCGCTTTCCTTTTTTGCACCCGTACCCCAGCCATGCCAACTTCGTCCTCTGCCGGGTGGAGAGCGCGGATGCCCAAGAGTTAACCCAATGGTTGAATCAGCAAGGCATTCTGGTGCGCCATTTTCGTAAACCGAGGTTGGAGAACTGCATCCGGGTGAGTGCAGGCAAACCAACACACACCGACGCGCTGTTGGACGCGTTGCGCCGGTACGCGCGAGAACGGCAGACGTGGCCACCAACGCCGTCGTCGGTAAAGGAGGAGTGATGGGATATCGCCGCGGGTTGCCGCCTGGGTCGCACAACGTGACCGAGTTGATCGCCTGCCAAGAAGGTGCCATCGTTAGCCGCACCGTGCTTCACCGTTCGGCAGGTACCGTAACCCTGTTCGCCTTTGCGGAGGGAGAACAGCTCAGTGAACACACTGCCCCTTATGACGCGTTGTTTTTTGTGGTGGAGGGGGAAGCCGAAGTCACGGTGGCCGGGGAGAGCCATCATCTCCCTACCGGTCACCTTATTTTACTGCCCGCCCAAGTGCCTCATGCCGTCCGGGCACTGAGCGATTGCAAGGCCCTTTTGGTGATGATCCGGGAGGATTAAGCTCGGGCGCGGGAGCACACCCGGGGGCTAAGTGAAGCGACACTTTCGGCCGGGGTGGCGGACAATCCACCCCCTGTGGAAGAATGAACTTGTGCAGAACTGGGTAACATGTGAGTGGCAGGCAGAGGAGGGCGTAGGATGCGTCGGAGATGTGAGAATACCCCTGGTGGGGGAAAGGGATGGTGGGTGGTGCTGGGGGGACTCTTGGTGGGCGCGGTTACCATTTGGGTCTGGCAACGCCGGCAGTCGCCAGGTGAGGAGGCGTGGTTTCCTCCCGCGTGGATCGTCTCGCCGGATGCCATGACAACGGCCTCGCAAGAAGAGCGCGTTGATCCGCGGGCACAGCGTGAACCAGAGGATGATCTCAAGGTTATCGAAGGCATCGGGCCAAAGGTTGAGGCCGTATTACACGCGGCAGGTATCCGCACCTATGCCCATCTGGCCACCACGCCGGTAGAACAGTTGCGGGCCATTTTGCGGGAGGCAGGGCCCGCATTTCGGCTGGCTGACCCCTCCACATGGCCTGAGCAGGCGCGGTTGGCGGCTCAAGGTGCCTGGGATGCCCTGCGGGAGATGCAGGCGTCGCTGCACAGAGGACGGCGTGCTACACGCGGCACATAGCACCGTGCCCCTCCCTTTCTGATTTGACACACAGCGCGGCATCGGGGTATGATTTTTCCTGTCTACTTGTCTGATCAACCAGGCATATAGACAACAATGGCTTCCCCACGTGCCTCGCGATCTGGGGATTGGGAAGAGCCCACAGTATTCGGAAATGCACGGCCTGTGAAGCACTCACGGGGGGATGGGGAGGGGGGTGAGGGCCGAAGGGCCTTCGAACGTTCTTGAGGTCCTGCAATCCAAGATCGATGGACACGGGACATTGACGGTGAGCTTTGAAACGACCCACGCGCCGCGGTACATTCGCATCCGGGAGGAGTTGCGTCGTCGGGTGCTGGATGGCACCTACCGGCCGGGGCAGCGGATCCCTTCGGAACCCCGGTTGGCGCAGGAGTTTGGGGTCAGTCGTGGAACGGTCGAGCGGGCAATTCGGGGGTTGGTGGAGGAAGGGGTGTTGGTGCGGGAGCAGGGGCGAGGCACGTTTGTAGCATACCCCGCCCTGGAGAGCACCTCCTTTCGCCTGAGCACCTTCGCGGAAGAAGCCCGGCGTCAGGGCTGGATTCCCAGCACGCGCCTGATACGCGCCCACGTCATCCCCGCGCCCGAGGATGTGGCCCGTACCCTGCACCTCCCCCCGGGGACCGACCTCATCGAAATTGTGCGGTTGCATTGTGCCAACCGTGAGCCGGTGGTGTACGAGCTCCGCCAACTGGCTTACACCTTGTGTCCCAAGTTGTTAGAGGAAGACCTGGAGCACTCCTCGGTACATGAGTTGCTCCTTTACAAGTACCACATCCCTCTGGTACGTGCCCGCTTCACCGTGCGGGCCATCACTCTCTCAGGCGAGCCGGCCGCTTTGCTGGAGGTGCCGGACGGCAGCCCCGGCTTCGCCGTGGAGCGGGTGACCTACCGCACGGGCAACAAGCCGGCCGTGCGCATGTACCAACTCTGGCGTGGGGATCGCTTTCACTTCACGGCCGAGGTCATGGCCCTGGGGGCCATGTCGTCCGAAGCAGGTCATCCCCCGCACGCTGAAAGCCGAGGAGGAGGTGGGTTATGAGGGCATGGCGGTGGTTTGTGGTTCTGGTGGCCTTATCCCTGGGAATTGTGCTCGTCAGCGCGTGTGGTCAGACCCGTCCTCAGTCGTACAAGATCGGCATCTTCTCGCCCACCACCGGGTTCGCCGCGGCGGATGGGACCAGTGCGTTGCACGGCGCGGAACTGGCGGTCCAGTACATCAACGAGCGGGGCGGCATTAACGGCGTGCCGCTGGAGTTGGTGCACTACGACGACGCGGCCAAACCGGACCAGGCGGTGAATGTCGCCCGGAAGTTGATCGAGCAGGACAAGGTGATCGCGGCCGTGAGCGGTTCCTACAGCGGGGCCACCCGTGCCGCGGCCGGCGTGTTCCAGGAGGCGGGCATTCCCATGATCTCCGGTTATGCCGTGCACCCGGAGATCACCAAGACAGGGAACATGATCTGGCGCACCGGCGCGCTCGCCGTGGTGGAAGGCCGGGTCGGAGGCGCGCTGGCCGTGGACGTTCTGGGCGCGAAGCGGATTGCCATGCTGACCATTGACAACGATTTCGGCGTCTCGCTGGCAGAGTCCTTCAAGGAGTACGTCCTGGCCAAGGGCGCGGAGATCGTCTTCGAGGAGAAGTACCCCCTGGGCGAGAAGGAGTTCCGCGCCATTCTGAACCGCATTAAGGAAACCAACCCGGACGTCTTGTACGCCAGCGGGTATTACAACGAGGCGGCCAACATCGTGCGACAGGCGAAGGAGGTGGGGCTGACCGCGACCATCATCGGCCAGGAAGGGTACGATTCGCCCAAGTTCCTGGAGTTGGCCGGCGACGCGGCGGAAGGGGTCATCATCACGACCGACCTGAACCGCGATAGCGAGCGGGAGATCACCCAGTGGTACATCCGAACGTACGAGGAAACGTATGGTATCCCCGCCGACATGGTGGGCGCGTCCACCTTCGACGCAGTGATGGTGCTCGCGTACGCGCTGAAGCAGGGCGGCACCAAGCCGGAGCAGATCGTGAAGGCGCTGGCCGAGTTGCGGAACTTCGAGGACGCGGCCACCGGTCCCTTCTACCGCTTCACCGAGGGACGCGAGGTGGTCCGGCCGGTCACCGCCCAGATCGTCAAGGACGGTCGGTTCCGCTTCTACGCGGAGTTCGACGATCCGGAACTGATTACACCCCCCTGGTGATGACGACGGGGGAGGGTGGAACGCCCTCCCCCGATCCTGAAATTTTCACCTGGTACATTCATCGGGCACGATGACACTCTGGAACATTTTGCTGGACACGCTGACACAGGGGAGCATTTACTTCTTGATCGCCGTAGGCCTCACGATGGTCTACGGCATTCTGAAGATCCTGCACATCGCGCACGCGGCCGTGTACACCGTGGGGGCCGGGGTGGGGTTGGCGGTCTTTCGGCTCACCGGCAACTTCTGGGCGGCGTTGGCCGCGGCGATGGTGGTCAGCGGCGCGGTGGGCGTGCTGATTTACCGGGGGGTGTACTTTTACATGCTGGACCAGCCCCGCATCGTGCCCCTGATCACCAGCGTGGGCTTGTTCCTCCTCATGCAGGACCTACTGCAGAAGCCCTACTTAATGGGGCCCTATCAGCACGCCTTCCCGGCCCAGGACGTGTTCCCCTCCCTGACCCTGCCCTGGGGAACGGTTCCCAGCGCGCAGGTGATGATCCTCGTGTTCACCGCGTTGACCCTGGGTGTCTTGTACGGGGTGTTCACCCGCACGCGGTTGGGCCTGGCCTGGCAGGCGGCCGCGATGGATCGGGACATGGCCGGCGCGGTGGGCGTGAACCTGAACCGCGCGATCGCTCTGAACTTTTTGCTCGGTTCTGCCCTGGCCGGCGCGGCCGGCGTGCTGGTGGGGGTCTTTTACAACAGCGTGTACGCCACGATGGGCGACGTGCCCTCGTACAAGGCCTTTGTGGTGATCGTGCTGGGCGGCATGGGCTCCGTCTCCGGCACGGTCGCGGCCAGTTTCCTGCTGGCCCTGGCCGAGACGGTGTTGCTCTCCTCCGTGGGCTACGTGCTGCCACGCGATGCCATCGCGTTTCTGGTGTTGATCCTGGTGCTGATGTTCCGGCCTCAGGGCCTGCTGGGGAGGTGAGGATGGGATATCTGGTCAGCGTGATGACGTTTGCGTCCATCTGGGCGGTGTTGGCGTTAAGCCTGAACATCCTCACCGGATACGCAGGGCAGGTCTCCCTGGGACATGCGGCCTTCTTCGGCATTGGCGCGTACACCTCCGCCTTGCTCGCGGTGAAGGCGGGGTGGTCGTTCTGGCCCGCGTTCGTGGCCGCGGTGCTGGTGACAGGGATCTGTGGGGCCCTGCTGGGCTTGCCCAGCCTGCGCGTCCGCCACGACTTTTTGGTCCTGGCGACCATGGGCGTCAACTTCGTGGTGGTCGCGGTCTTCAAGTACGTGGACTTTTTCGGCGGCGCGTTGGGCATCGTGGGCTTGCAAAAGCCGCAGATCTTCGGCTGGACCCTGCGGGGCTGGGGGTTCCTGGCCCTGGCCGTGGCCTACTTGCTGCTGACCCTGTGGGTCAGCGATTACGTCCGACGGACCTGGGCCGGTCTCGCCTTCGCTACCGTGCGGGAAGACGAGGACGCCGCGGAGGCCATGGGCGTTAGCGTCCCGCGGTTCAAGATCTACGCGTTCGCCATCTCTGCCGCCCTGGCCGGCGGCGCGGGGAGTTTATATGCGCACTTCTTGGGCTCCATTTTCCCCGACCACTTTGCCTTTGTGGAATCCATCGGCATCATGAGCATGGTGGTGTTCGGTGGGCTGGGCACGCTGCGCGGTCCGGTGGTGGGCGCGTTTGTGCTGAAGATCTTGCCCGAGTACCTGCGCGTGGTGGGCGATTACCGCTACACGCTGTACGGCGGCGTGCTGGTGCTCATGATGCTCTTCCAGCCCCAGGGCATTCTGGGCGACAACAGTTGGCTCTGGAAGCGACTCCAGGCCCTGTACGCGCGATGGCGTCCGGGACCTCAGCCGCGGCCCACGTCACGGGCGCTCTCGGCCGCGAATCCGGGAGACGATCCTGCACCGGCATCCCGTTCGGGACGGGTAAACCCGGGGGAAAGGACGCATGAGTCCGAAAACAGCTGACGTGATACTGGAAACCCATCGGTTAAGTCGGCACTTCGGCGGCCTGCGCGCGGTCGATCAGGTGTCCTTTCAGGTGCGGCAGGGGGAGATCCTGGGGCTCATCGGGCCCAACGGCGCGGGCAAAACGACGGTGTTTAACCTGATTTCCGGCTTCCTGAAGCCGACCGCGGGCACGATTCACTTCCAGGGGCGGCCCATTCACGGGTTGCGGCCCAATGCGATTGCGCGGCTGGGCATTGGCCGCACGTTTCAGATCGTGAAGCCCTTTTCAGACCTGACGGTGCGGGAGAACGTGCTCGCCGGGCTGGGCCATGACCTGTACCCCACCCTGCGGGCCTTACGGGAGCATTACCTGCGGCCGGACGCAGTCCGCCGGGCAGACCGCATCCTGGAAGTGGTGGGGCTGAGCGAGTATGCCGACGTGCGGGCCGGCACGTTGCCCATTGGCCTGTTGCGCCGGTTGGAGATCGCCCGCGCGCTGGCGCTGGAGCCGGTGTTGCTCCTGCTGGACGAGTCGGCCGCGGGGCTGACCCACCACGAGGTGGAGGCGTTGGGTGCGCTGGTGCGCGGCCTGCGCGATCAGGGCATCACCATCCTGCTCGTGGAGCACAACATGCGCTTTGCCATGGGGCTTTGCGACCGCATCATCGTCCTCAACCAGGGACGGATCCTGGCCGAAGGGCCACCGGAGGCCATTCAGCGCAACCCGAAGGTCATCGAGGCGTACCTGGGCCACAGCGGACGGGTCGCTCACCGGTGAGGAGGGGAGAACGCCCATGACGGATAACCGGCAACCGCTGCTGACGGTGGACCACCTGGTGGTGACGTACGGGCACATTCAGGCCCTCCACGGGGTCTCCCTTCAGGTCGCCGCGGGGGAGGCGGTGGCCATTCTGGGCGCGAACGGCGCGGGGAAGTCCACCCTTATTCGCGCGCTGGTGGGCTGGGTTATCCCCGCGGCCGGCCGGGTGGTGTACGCCGGCCGGGACATTACCCACGCGCCGTCGTGGGAGCGCACGCGGTTGGGCCTGGCGGTGGTCCCTGAGGGCGGACGGGTGTTCCGGGATCTCAGCGTGGAGGAAAACCTGCGCCTGGGCGCGTACCTGGAAACCAACCCGGCCCGGGTGGCGGAGCGGATGGACTATGTCTACCGGCTCTTCCCGGTGCTGAAAGAACGTCGACGGCAGATCGCGCGCACCTTGAGCGGGGGAGAGCAGCAGATGTTGGCCATTGGCCGCGCCGTGATGCGGGGGCCGCAGTTGCTCCTCGTGGATGAGGTGAGCATGGGCCTGGCGCCGTTGCTGGTGGACGCGGTGTTTGACGCCTTGCAGCAGTTAAAGGAAGAGGGCGTGGCGCTGCTCATCGTGGAGCAAAATGCGTACGAGACCCTGCGAGTGGTGGATCGGGGATACGTGCTGGAAAACGGCCGTATCGTCCTCGCCGGCACCGCGTCCGAACTCCGGGAGAACCCGCGGGTTCAGATGGCGTACCTGGGTGGGGGGTAGGGTGCGATTTGGGCTTCCCGGCCGCTCAGGCTGCGGAGCAACAGGGATAGGCAACGGGACGGGCATGTGGAAAGGAGGAGGTAACCATGAGCGTTAAGGAAGTACCGGTGGTGCGAGCGCCTCGGGGCACGGATCTGACGTGCGCGAACTGGCAGATCGAGGCGGCCTACCGCATGATCCAGAACAACCTGGATCCGGACGTGGCCGGGGATCCGGCGAACTTGATCGTGTACGGCGGACGGGGCAAAGCGGCCCGCAACTGGGAGAGTTTCTACGCCATTCTGGACACCCTGCGCAACCTGAAACCCGATGAAACGCTTCTGGTGCAGTCGGGCAAGCCTGTCGCCGTGTTCGAGACGCACACCCTGGCCCCGCGGGTGCTCATCGCCAATTCCAATTTGGTGCCCAAGTGGGCCACGTGGGAGGTGTTCGACGAGTTGGAGCGCAAAGGGCTCATCATGTACGGCCAGATGACCGCGGGGTCGTGGATTTACATCGGCACGCAGGGCATTCTCCAGGGCACGTACGAGACGCTGGGCGCGGTAGGCCGGACCCACTTTGGCGGCAGCCTGAAGGGCAAGTGGGTGCTGACCGCGGGGTTGGGGGAGATGGGAGGCGCCCAACCCCTGGCTATCACCATGAACGAAGGCGTGGGCCTGATCGTGGAAGTGGACCCGCGGCGGGCCCAGCGGCGCCTGCGCTTTGAGCAGGTGGACGAGATCGTGGAGGACCTGGACGAAGCGTTGCGGCGGGTTGAGCAGTACCTGAAAGCGGGCGAAGCGCGCTCCATCGCCCTCATCGGCAACGCGGCCGAAGTGTTTCCCGAGATCGCCCGTCGGGGTATCGTGCCCGACGTGGTGACGGACCAGACCCCGGCGCACGACCCGCTCATGTACGTGCCCGCCGGGATGAGCGTGTTCGAGGCCGAGGAACTGCGCCGGAAGGACCCGGAGACGTACGTGCGACGGGCGAAGGAAAGCATGGCCCGACACGTGGAGGCGATGCTCGCCTTCCTCCGGCAGGGCGCGGTGGTGTTCGATTACGGGAACAACCTACGTCAGCAAGCCTATGACATGGGCGTCACCGATGCCTTCGCCTACCCGGGATTTATCCCGGCCTACATTCGGCCGCTCTTCTGCGAGGGCAAGGGGCCGTTCCGCTGGGTCGCCCTTTCGGGAGACCCGAAGGACCTGTACCGCACCGATCAGGCGATCCTGGAGTTGTTCCCGGAAGACGATCACCTGCGGCGGTGGATCACCATGGCCCAGAAGAAGGTCCGCTTCCAGGGATTGCCGGCCCGCATCTGCTGGCTGGGGTACGGCGAGCGGGATAAGGCCGGGCTGTACTTCAACGACCTGGTCCGCCGGGGAGAGGTCAGCGCGCCCATCGTCATCGGCCGCGATCACCTGGACGCGGGCTCGGTGGCCAGCCCGAACCGGGAGACCGAAGGGATGAAGGACGGCTCCGACGCCATCAGCGACTGGCCCATCTTGAACGCGCTGTTAAACGCGGTCGCGGGGGCCACGTGGGTGTCCTTCCACCACGGCGGCGGCGTGGGCATGGGCTACAGCCAGCACGCGGGCATGGTCGTCGTCGCGGACGGCACCGAGGAGGCCGAATGGCGCCTCGCCCATGTCCTGCGCACCGACCCGGGCCTGGGCGTCGTGCGGCACGCGGACGCGGGATACGAAAAGGCCATCACAACCGCCCGTCGGCACGGCATCAAGATGCCCATGCTCAAATAAACGGCCGTCCTTCTCAGGAGGCGTTGCCGGGGCCGGTGGCATCAGAACGCGCCGAACCGAACGGTTGCCGATGGCCACCGGCCCCTTTTTGGGGTTTCGGTCCTGCTCCCGGCCCAGGGAGGTGGCCCACACCGGCCATGCCAACGTCTGAGCGATAAAGGAGGGACAGCGTCATGTTGCCCTTTGCCGGCATTGCCACGTTTCTACGGGCGCCGCACCGGCCGTGGGACGAGGCGTGGGAAGCCGACGTGGCGTTCCTGGGCGTGCCCTTTGACATCACCGTGGGCTTTCGGCCCGGCGCGCGTTTTGCCCCGCGCGCCGTCCGGGAGGCCAGTCTCCGCTACGCGCTCCCGCCCGAGGGGTATTATCACCCTCAGCGCGGCTTTCAACTGGCCGGACTGCGCGTCGTCGACGCGGGCGACGTGGACATTCCCACCTTGGCGTACGAGGTGGCCTTTGAACGCATTACCGCGGCCGCGCGGGCCGTGCGTCAGCGGGCTCGCTTGCCCCTGTTCGTGGGCGGAGACCACAGCGTCACTTATCCCCTGCTCCTGGCCTTCGACGACGTCCCCGATTTGCACGTGGTGCAGGTGGACGCGCACCTGGACTTTACCGATGAGCGGAACAACACCCGGTATTCCAACTCCAGTCCTTTTCGCCGGGCGGTGGAGGCCATGCCCAACCTGGTCCACATCACCACCCTGGGCCTGCGGGGCGTGCGTTTCGACGCGGAAGCGGTAGCCGCCGCCCGGCGAAAAGGACTGGAGTTGGAAAACCGGGTGCTGTTCCGCTCATCGGTAAAGTCCAGGTGCGCGTCCACCTGCACCACGTGCAAATCGGGGACGTCGTCGAAGGCCAAAAGTAGGGGATAGGTGACGCTGTGGTCTCCGCCCACGAACAGGGGCAAGCGAGCCCGCTGACGCACGGCCCGCGCGGCCGCGGTAATGCGTTCA
>WFWT01000030.1 GCA_015490995.1 Anaerolineae bacterium
CCTCCCCACCTCCTGTCTCCTTGCCCCTGAACAACACCACATCCCCCATCCGTGAACATCTGATGCAACCAAGCATCCTGTGGTGGAAAGGGGACAGCCCTCTTACAGGACACCCCGCGCTGGACGCGTGGCTGGGACCTGGCCCCTGGATCGTGCTCCCACTTGCGCTGCGGGAACATCCCGTAGGGATCGCCCTGGTGGGTTCAGAAGTGCCCTTCAACGCGTTGCCGGCCGCCCAGCAAGCTATGTTACGGTCGGTCGCTGAACAGGCCGCGGTGGTGCTGGGCACTATTATGTTGTGCATTGACCGGGCGCGACGCCTCGCGGTGGAACATGAACGCAACCGGATCGCCCGGGAAATGCACGATGTGATCTCCCAATCGCTGTTCGGCATTGTCCTTTCCCTGGACGCCTGTATTAAGATGCTTCCCCATCGAGTACACGAGGTACGCGCTGAGCTCACCGACCTCCGCAACCTAGCCAGTCATGTCCACCAGCAACTCCGACAATCCATCCTTGACATCTGGCCTTCCGAGCTAACCCTCGAACGCTTCAAAAATGACCTGCGCAAGTACGCGCGCCACGTCAATCAGGCCCGCCTGTTCCACATTGAATTCAACACCGGGGGAGATTTTGACCACCTCTCTCCCCTCATCCGACGTACGCTGTACCGGGTCGCGCAGGAAGCTGTGGTGAACGCGATCCGACACGGGCAGGTGGATTGGGTGCGTCTCTGCCTACGCGTGGACGACACACACGTGTACATGAGCGTGCGCGATGAAGGGCAGGGGTTCGATACTAACGCCATTCTCTGTCGGGAATATAACCGAGAACACTTTGGCCTGCGGGGGATTCAGGAACGAGTCCAGGCGCTCGGAGGAGAATGTCAGGTGTACAGCCGTCCCCAAGCGGGAACACTGCTACTGGTAAGCATTCCGATCAACGGAGAATATGCGTATGAGGGAACGGATACGCATTCTTATCGCTGACGACCACGCAGTGGTGCGCAAAGGCCTGGTGATGGTGTTGCGCCTGGAGTCTGACTTTGAAGTGATCGGCGAGGCAGAGAACGGTCGCCAGGCTGTGGAAATGGCCCGCGCGCTACAGCCAGATCTCATTATCCTGGACCTGAAGATGCCCCACATGGGAGATATGACCGTTCAGATGTTACGGACGCTCGTGCCTCACGCCCGCATCATGATCTTAACCGGCGCCGAACTCACCGAAGAGGCCCTGGACATCCTGGCGGCGGGGGTGGACGGCTACGTGTTAAAGGACGTGGCTCCAGACGAGTTAGCCCACGCCATCCGGGCAGTAGCCCAGGGCGAAGCCTACCTCCACCCTGCCGTTGCTCGACGCTTGCTGAATCGCATGAGCACCGAACCGCAGACCCCACCGACCCACGTGTCCCTTACCCCCAGAGAACTGGAAATCTTGCGGTGGATGGCCACTCCTGCTACGTATCGGGAAATTGCTGAAAAGCTTTACATCAGCGAAAGCACGGTGCGCAGCCACGCCAAGCGGATTCTCAGCAAACTGGGGCAGCCTAACCGAGCACAAGCTGTGTTAGCCGCCGTGCGTGCGGGCTTAATCGAATTACCCGAATGACCATCGCCCGTGCCGGGAGCACGAGACAGTACCTATTGAAGCCCCCCTTCTAGGGTGCTCAAATACAGGCCTTCTCCGGAAGGTTCACCTCACCACCGGCACCAAGGGCACGACAGGCAAACACTTCCGGTACGCGGTGATGGACCGCGTAAAAACGCTCCTGCAATCGCTCGACCACCGCCGACGCGGCAGAGGCTTCTACGAGGATGACCACACATCCTCCCCATCCCGCGCCTGTTAACCGCGCTCCCAAGACGCCTGGCAACTCCCGCGCGGCGGAAACCAGCGTCTCCAGCTCGGCACAACTGATCTCATAATCATCCCGGGCACTCCGGTGTGCCTCATACATCAACGTGCCAAGATGAGCCATATCACCCCGTTCCATAGCCGCCAAGGCAGCCTGTACCCGGACGTTTTCCGTCCACACATGGCGGACCCGTGCTCGCACTCTGAGAGGAACGTCCGGCGCGACACCAGGAACAGTCTCCACCACCAGTCCCTGCTCCTGAAGCGTTTGCAAGGTTACCACTTCGGGCAACAGCGGCTCTAAGGCAGACCAGGGTATATGCTGAACATCCCGCAAGTGCGTAACGTCAGGAAAGTGTTGTCGTAAGATGGCCACCCCGGCTCGACACTCCATAACCCGGAGATTATACTCTCCACGGACGTTGTCGTGATGGACACCGCTATCCGCCACGAGAAGGCGATATGCCTCTGGCAAAGGTGCGTAAGCGGTGGTATAGGTGCCGTCAGGGCGAGGGCGGGTATCAAGAAAGAGCGCGTGGTGAGGCCGGGCCAACAACGCGTTAAACTGATCCATAATACCCCCACGGGTGCCGGTATACCATTCCGCTTCCTGACAGAGCCGGGCTAGGTGATGGCGGGGAAAAGAAAGGTCATTCACCGCGGCGAAGGCCAACGCCAGGGCCACACTCAAGGCGGAAGAGGAACTCAGCCCACTGCCCCGTGGCACGCCCCACGGTGCTTCCCCGTCAACCAGGACATCCATCCCCCGCAGGGGACGGCCTGCCTCCTGCGCCAGACGTTGCACAACCCCTCGCGCGTAATTGCTCCAGTGGCCGGCAGGAGCAGAGGGTACTCGCGAGCTCACGGGAAAGGACACCGGCGGAAAGCGCGTTTCAACGTTGTAAAGGCATACCGTCGCGTCGGGCCGCGGACGGGCTAGGAGTAGGATATCCCGGTCAATGGCAACGGGCATGACGAACCCATGGTTATAATCGGTGTGTTCACCAATGAGGTTCACCCGTCCGGGAGCGCGGAAGACACGCACAGGCCCCGGCCCATACCGACGGCAAAAGAGGGCAAGCGCACGGGTATACCGTTCCGCCTGGGACACCGCCAGGTCGCTGCCGTAAATCGGCGAGAGGGCGCTCACCAATTCCTGGGGATCCGCCATTATGGTGCCCTCACGTGTGTGGTGTGTTCCACAGATATTATAGTTTATTATAGTTCAACCGTGAGCGCGCTTCCCACTCCTTTCCAGGAAACCACCCCCTAACGTGCCCCTCCGGGAGAACCATCTCCCTCCGAATCACCGGTGGCTCTGCGGACAATCTCCAACAACTGGGGCCACAGGCGAGGCGTGGCTGCAATAACGGCGCCTTCACGCAGAAAACACGCGGCACCGCCAAAGTCGGTCACCCGCCCTCCAGCCTCCTGAACGATCAAGCTACCGGCAGCCACGTCCCACGGTGCCAGCCCGAACTCCACATACCCGTCCAGGCGGCCGGCCGCCACATAGCAGAGGTCTAACGCCGCCGCGCCACTCTGGCGTACGGCCAACGCGCGTGTGACCAACGCGTGCCAGAGACGCACGTAAGGTTCCGGCCGAACATGGACATCATAAGGCGAACCGGAGGCCAGCAACGCGCGACGCAGATCCGCTGTGTCCGCCACCTGCAAGGGACGTCCGTTCAACCACGCGCCGCTTCCCCGTTCCGCCACAAAGAGCTCATCCAGGGCCGGATGGTATACCACCCCCAGTACCACCTCCCCCTTGCGCTCCAGCGCGATGGAGATGGCGAAATGGGGATGACGGTGCGCGTAATTCACCGTGCCGTCCAACGGATCCACGATCCAGCGCGCTTCATGTCCGGCCTGTTCTGGGCTCTCCTCGCTAAGGATGCCGTACGAAGGAAAGGCCTGACGCAACCGGGTTAGGATCACCTGCTCTATTTCCTGATCCATCTCCGTCACCCAATCGATATCCGTGCTCTTGTGACGTATTTCGCGCGGCTCGGCCATCGCCTCCAACAGACGTTGGCCTGCTTCCCGCGCGACGGCAACCGCTACCTCGATCTCGGTCATACGGTAGGACCTCCGTCATCCCAGGGTGTGGGATAACCCATGCCTTACCATGGAGCCAACCCGCGTGAGGACACCGACGCCGGAAAAGGCAGCTAAAACTTCACAGCACCCCCGCCCAGACCTTTGACCAAATGGCGCTGAATAAAGAACGAGGCCACCAACACAGGCACAATAGCGACCACAATGGCCACCGACATCTTCCCCATTTCTATCCCCCGGAATGTCCAGTAACCGGCAATGGCCACGGGCAAGGTCTTACTGTCCCCCCCGGTGAGCAACAGCGCGAAGAACACCTCATTCCACGACAGAACAAAGGCAAACAGCGCAGCTGCCGCTATCCCTGGCCGGATCACCGGCACCACCACGCGATAAAAGGCCTGCCAGTGGGTACACCCGTCCACCATCGCCTGTTCCTCCAAGTCGCGGGGCACCTCGTCAAAGAACCCGATGAGAAACCACGTTACCAGGGGCAGGATAAAGGTCAGGTGGGCTGCAATAACGGCGATAAGGGTATCAAGCAAGCGCAGGTGATACATAAGGAGGAAGAGGGGCACAATGAGCACCGTAGGAGGCACCATTTGTGCGATAAGCACCCCAAAGCGAGCCCGGTCTCCGCCAACCCGGAAGCGAGAAAAGGCATACGCCGCGGGCGCGCCCGCCAGCAATGCAATCAGAACGGTGACTACCCCCACGATCACGCTGTTGCCCAGGTAACGGGGAAAATCCGATCCCAACACCTCACGCCAGTGGACCAGAGTCGGGGTAAAGCGTACCACCTCCGGCCGAGAAAGCAGTGCCGGTGGCTTGAAAGAGGTTAAAAAGAGCCATAGGTACGGAAACAAGACGATAAGAAACGCCAACAACACTACACTTAAGGCCAGCCCCTGCGCCACCTGCGCCCGTAATCGATAGCTACCCATATCAACGCGCCTCCTTACGCAGCGTGTAGACCAGCACTATGGTGAGCAACAGGGTGATAAGGACCAGCGTGTACGCCATGGCCGCGGCCTCACCCATGCGGAAAAAGCGAAACCCCACCCGGTAGATGTGATATTGAATGACCTCTGTACGACTGCCCGGCCCCCCGCGGGTGATCGCGTACACGTATTCGAACACTTTAAACGCGTCCAGCATCCGAATAATGATGGCCGCCAGGATGATAGGACGCATCAACGGCAGCGTGATGTGCCGGATCATCTGCCAGCCGGACGCCCCGTCCACCCGCGCGGCCTCAAAGGGTTCACGGGGCAAGGATTCCAGCCCTGCCAGCAGCAACAGGAGCATAAAGGGGGTCCACTGCCACACATCAATGAGCACTATGCTGTAAAGGGCCAGCTCAGGCCCGAACCAATCCACCGAACGTCCTGTGAGAGAGCGAATAAGGTAAGGAATAATGCCCAGCTGAGAGTTGAGCAGAAACCGAAACATCAATCCCACAGCAATAGGGGTAATGAACATAGGCGTTAGCAACACAGAACGAAAGACATCCCGGAAGGGCAATGCTCGATGTAACAACAACGCCAGGCCAAACCCGAGAAGAAACTCCAGGGATACGGCCAGAATGACAAAGGTAAGGGTATTGCGCATGGCCACCCAGTAATCCGCGTTGCGGAGGAGGCGCGCGTAATTGCCGATACCGACAAACCGCACGTCGTTCAGTCGCGTGAGGGTGTAATCGTGCAGAGAGACCCAAAAAGAGAAGAGGAGCGGGTAAATGAGCACCGCGATGAGCAGAAAGGCCAAGGGAGCCACCAAACGGTAGGGGAAGGACAGCCCCCACCGAGAGGCCTGTCCTTCCCCCGAAGATGTGTTAGTGGAGGAGCGGTAAAGCTCGCTCATCGTTTATTCCTGTCCCACGATCTCGCGCACTTTGTCGGCCGCATCTTTCAAAGCCTGTTCGACGCTCTTCTCCCCGGCCACAGCCGCGTTCAGCTCCGTACCCACCACCTGAATGATCTCTTCGGCCTTGGGGCCGCGAGCGAGGGGTTCTGAGTTGCCCAAGATCTGGAGCACCGTTTCGTAGTAGGCCTGGCCGTAGCCCTTCTCCCACACCTCGGGGTCCTTCATTACACTAATACGGGTTGGCGCGCCGCCCATGATGACTCGCTCCTTGTCCACCTCCTTCGAGGTCAACCACGAGATAAAGGTCCAAGCAGCATCCTTGTTCTTGCTGTTGTGGGGAATAGCCCAGTGCCATGCGCCGAGGACAGCCTTGCCTCCGGGCACGGGGTACAACGCGAACTTCCCGGCCAGCTCACCGGCGGGCCCTTCAGGGTTATTGAGGGTGGGCAACATCCAGTTATAACTGAGCATTGTCGCGGCCTGGCCCGCCGCCATGGCCCGCAACGCCTCGTCGAAGCCCCAGTTCAGAGAGTTCGGAGGCGCGGCGGTGTTGTACGCCTCAATGTACATGGACAGGGCACGCTGGCCTGCCTCATTGTCCAGAATCACATTGCCTTGCTCGTCAAAGAGATTACCACCGGCCGCGTAGAGCCAATTCTTCCACTCCTCAAAGATCTTGTACCCCCGCTGAGGTTGCATGGCCGCCCCGTAAAATTCGTTCTCCCTGTCCGTCAATGCCTGGATGGTGCGCAGATAATCGTCCAGAGTGGTGGGAACCTCCATACCCCGCTCGTCGAAGATGTCCTGCCGCACAATTAACCCCAGAGCGTAATTGTAATACGGTACGCCGTAGATCTTGCCGTTGACCACCCCGATATCCTTCAAGGGCGCCACAAAGTCATCGAAATCATACCCCGGCGTGTTCGCGATGTAATCATCCAGGGGCGTGAGAAACTCGGCGAGGGCAAACTCGTCCATCCAGGGGTTGTCCACAATGATGATGTCATACGTTGCCTCGGGTGCCAAGAAGGAGGTCAGGATCTTGTCCCGCATGGCATCGTAAGGCATCGCGTCGAATTTGATTTTAATGTTTGGATTTTCCGCCTCAAAGCGGTCCGTCAACTTCGCCACAATATCGTAGTCAGGCACTTCTTCCATGATGATGGTGAGGGTAACTTGCTCCTCCTGCGGGGCAGGGGGTGCAGCGGGTTGTTCCGGCGCCGGTGTCGGGGTAGGTGTCGGGGCCGGAGTAGGCGCACACGCACTGACAATCAACGCTACCAAAGTAACCAGCACACTCCCAACAAGCCACTTCGCTCGCATGTTGCACCTCCTAAAAGATTAGATACATCACAACACTAAACAAGGGGGGATGCGATACGTTTTTGCTACTGAGCAAACGTGCTCACTATCGTCGATCTCTTGCATCTCCGTACATCTTGCCACCCAAGAATGTCATTGCCAGGAAAGTCAACACTGACACATATACCAAGAAGGCAGATATTGCACTGGCTATCCGCATATCATTGCGAATCTGTTGAAACAGCTGCAACGGAAGGGTTTGAGCTGTAAAACCAGCAACCATGCTTGTCACCTCGAACTCACCGATGGAGATGGCGAACACCAACAGGGCACCAACCATGACTCCTGGCAGCACGTTAGGCACAATAACGTATCGCAAGCGCTGCCATAGATTGGCACCCAGGCTGGCCGCGGCTTCAGAAAGGGTACGTTCATCAATCGTCTGGAAACTGGCCAAGGTATTCCGGAACATAAAGGGAAAACCGATGAGCGCGTGGGCGACGATCACCATAAACACGCTACCCGTGAGCGCAAGGGGCGGCCGAGAGAAGGCCTGCACCAGCGCGGTGCCCACAATGACCGGAGGGAAAATTAAGGGTAAAATCATGGAGACATTTCGCAGCCAGCGCCCCCCACGAGTGTCCAGGCGGTTGAGCGCGTATGCTGCCGGAATCGCGATCAGCGCGTCCAGCACCACCGCGCCGAAAGCTACCGTCAGGGAAACCATCAAAGCAGAATAGTTCCTCGGTCGCCGGATAATAGCTTCATACCACCGCAGGGTAAACCCCTGGGGCAAGATACCTTGCCAAAATTCACTAAATGAAAAGATAACGGGCATAAGCAAGGGTACTAAAATGAACAGCACCAGAAACACAAAAATGATATGCTGAAGCAACCTCCTCATTAATCTATCCTCCAGGACTTACAACGTGCCTCAAGCGATTTAGGGTGAACAACAACAAGCTTATGATCAGGATTAGCGTAACAGCCAAAGCACCTGCCTGGGGAAGATTATATGTGGACTCAGATGTGTGATAATATATCTGTACGGACAACAGGTTCTTTTCTCCACCAACCAAGGCCAACACCGTACCGAAAGCCCCCATCATTCCGGCGAATTGAATACTTAATCCGGCCAAAAATCCTGGTGCCAATACCGGAATAATCACGTAACGCCAGACCTGAAACGTGTTTGCTCCCAGGTTGCGGGCTGCCTCCACCAAACTTCGATCCAAGTTAAGAAAAATAGCAGCCATGGTAAGAGCCATCAACGGAATCTGGTAGAATGCATACACCACAACCAAACCGTACCAAGAATAAACATCAAAGTACACAGATCTAGGTAAGCCAAATATCTGACGAACCAACAAGTTGATTACTCCATTGCGGCCAAGCAAAACAATGAACGAAAATGCTACCACCAGTCCGGATAAGGTCAACGGCAAAGAATACAGGGAAAGCAACAGGTTTCTGTATTTGGGAGAGATGTGAGAAGCAATATACCCGACAAAGGTCCCTCCTACAGCACCCACCATGCTACAAGCTGTAGCAAACAGCAGACTGTTACGGATGGCCGTTCTAAACTGTGGTTGCGTGAACACATTTACATAATTCTGGAAAGTGAATTCACCTGTATTGTTGTCGAAGAAACTGCGAATTGCCATGTTAATCAAAGGATAAATCTCGAAAAACAACAAGAACCCGACAAACGGTACCAAAAACACGTACTCTACTCGGGCTTTACGCCAAAACATGATAATTTCCTCACAAAATGCCCCATTGTACGGTTTGGGGTAGGGCGGTTTAATGCCACCCTACCCCAAGCCTGTGTTACTTCGCGCCGACAGCTTCGGCCCAAGCAGCTTTGAGGGCATCAGAGATGGCAGCGTCCTTCTCATAATCGATAAATACCACGTTCTTGTACGCCTCCGGCGGCGGGAACTTGGCCGCTATCTCCGGCGGCAACTCCACATCCGGATTCATCGGCGACACGAACGCCTTCGCATACAGCTGCTGCCCCTCCCCACACAGCAGGAACTCCAGGAACAACTTCGCCGTGTTCGGGTGAGGCGCGTTCCTCGCCGCCACCACTCCGCCGCCAGAAGCCACCGTTCCATCCTCGGGGATCACCACTTCCGCCGGTATGCCTAAATCCTCCTTCCACTTCAGCAAGTTGTAATCAAAGTTGATCAGTATCGCCACCTCACCTCGCTGGAACTTGCTCACATCGACCTTCGGATCCACCGACGCGATAATCCCGTTCTTGTGCAGCTCTGCCAAAAACTGTGCCCCGGCCTCGTAGTTGTACGGATCCCCAGAGACCGCATACGCCGCTGCTTCTACCGTGTTAATCCCTGTTCCCGTCGCGCGCGGGTCCAAATAACTTACCAGCCCCTTGTACGCCGGATCGTTCAACTCTTTCCACGTCCGTGGCACCTTGTCCACCAGCGTCGTGTTCACTATCCACCCCAGCGTCCCCTTGTAAGCCGCATACCACACCGAACCGTCCTTACCCTCGCCCTTCTGACCTTCTGGCCACTTGTCCCAACAACTCACCTTGTAATCCAACGTCAACCCTTCCGACGCCAACTGCGCGGCGAACGCCGGCTTCAAATCCGCGATGTCGTTCTTGGACGCGTTCTCCTCTCGCATCCGAGCCAGCACCACCGAAGATCCCATGTCAATGTCCTGTTGTCGAATGCCATACTTCTGCTCGAACGCTGCAAAAATCTCCCCATAATTCGCCCACGTCTCCGGCATCCCATACGAGTTAATCACTCCACCCTCTGCCTTTGCCGCCGCCACCAATTCCTCCAGGGGGCTCTTGGCCTTCTCCTCCTTCTCCTCCGCTGCCGGAGGCGCTACAGCCGCTGGTGTGGGCGTCGGTGTTGGCGTCGCCCGTGCACATCCTGCAACAACAAAGGCCACCACGAGCAGCACACCAAGCCCCAACCACTTGTGTCGGTTCCGCATGGCTACTCCCTCCTTTTACTGCGCTTCCCTTTCACTGCATACGCCAACAGGACACTTTGGCTGGACACCAACGCGCCTCAACTCAAGTGCTTGCCCCTTTCACCTCCTTTCCTGTCCTCCATCACGGTGGGATCAGCACCCCGGCATCAGGTGGAAAGTGGACATAAACACGGTCTCCTGGCCGCAGTGATGCGGCAGCATCGGCCGGAAGATCTACCTTTAAGGTCTGGCTTTCATCTGTGCGTAAGGTAACGCGCACCGTGGCTCCCAGGAACGTCAAGGGTTCCACCCGAGCGGGGATACGATTGTGGCCTGTCGGGATCTCTGCTTCCGCCGCAACGATGCCCATAAATTCCGGGCGCACGCCCAAGATCGCCCGCGCGCCCGCAGACCACGAGGTCGCGTCTTCCACCTGAAAGCTGTATCGCCCCCAGCGGAACGTCCGGTCAGGCCCCACTTCCCCTTCAAACAGGTTCATGGTGCCCACAAAGGTGGCCACAAAAAGGGTTTGAGGCCGCGCGTACACTTCGGCGGGAGAACCAACCTGCTGGATCACGCCCTGATTCATCACCACTACCCGGTCCGAAATGGAAAGCGCCTCCTCCTGGTCATGCGTCACATAGATGGCCGTAATGCCCAACTGGGTTTGAATGCGCCGGATCTCCACTCGCAGTTCCTCGCGAATCTTGGCGTCCAACGCGGAGAGAGGTTCATCCAAGAGCAGAATCTTAGGCTCCTTGGCCAGCGCACGAGCTAGGGCTACCCGCTGCTGCTGTCCACCGGACAGCTGGCGGGGATACCGGTCTTCCAGCCCCTCCAGGTGCACCAGCTCAAGAAGCTCACGCACCCGCCGTCGTTGCTGCTCTTTCGGCCGCTTTTGAATCATCAGTGGAAACGCGATATTTTGGGCCACCGTCATGTTGGGAAAAAGGGCATAGGCCTGAAACACCATACCTACATCCCGGCGCTCCGGTGGGACGTCGTTGACCCGCTGGCCGTACAGGATGATGTCCCCCTCATCGGGACGCTCAAACCCGGCAATACACCGCAGAATGGTGGTCTTCCCGCACCCTGAAGGGCCGAGCAAGGAGACGAATTCTCCCTCATTAACCGTTAAATTGAAATTCTGCACGGCCACCACAGAGCCAAAGCGTTTGGTGACATTGACCAACCGTAGCGACTCCATCGCTGGAACTCCACCGACCCGGATGCTAGGTTCCCGATGGCAAACAATCTAATCCATCCACGCGCCCCCGTTGACGTTAATGGCCTCACCGGTAATGAAGTCGGACAGGGAAGACGCCAGGAAGACCACCACCTTGGCCACGTCCTCTGGCGTTTCGATGCGCCCCAGCGGGGTATCCTGGACGTACAGCTCCCGCACCGCCTCTGGCGTCGTGCCCCGCAGCTCTGCTTCCCAGCGCAACTCCCGCTCCTGCATGCCGGTGGCCACGTACCCGGGACATACCGCGTTCACCGTGATCTTGTAAGGTGCCAGCTCTCCGGCCATTGCCTGCGTTAACCCCACCACTGCGAACTTGGACGCCACGTAATGGGCCAGGAAGGGCGCGTTGCCACGTTTGCCCGCCATCGACGCAATGTTGATGATCTTTCCCCGCAGTTCACCGCCCTGCATGAAGTCCTGTTGCATCATCACGCGCGCCACGACTTGGGAACAGAGGAAGGTGCCCTTGGCGTTCACGTTCATGTTGAAGTCCCAATCCTCTTCTGTGAGCTCCCAGAACCGGTTCATGGTGGACACGCCCGCATTGTTTACCCAAATGTCCAGCCGGCGCCCCCATTCCCGAATGGCGTCCACCACCTGCACGATGTGATCTCGGCGGGTGACATCCAGTCGCCAAGCCCGAGCAACGCCGCCGGCCGCCTCTATCAGGCGCACCGTCTCCTGTGCGCCTTCCTCGTTAATGTCCGTCACCGCTACCCGTGCACCCTCCGCGGCCAGGGCCTGCGCAATCGCCCGCCCAATTCCGGCCCCTGCACCCGTCACCCCCGCCACACGACCCGCCAGTAACATTTCCACCACCTCCTCCTCACTTTCCAGCAGATTGGGTCCCCACCCTGACCCACGCCCCCACTCCTCATGTGTCTGTCGTCACCCGGTATAGCTGGGGATACAGATCCTTCACCCGCTCGTAGATCTCTCGGTAAATGCGGAACAGACGCTGATAACGCCGGTGGTAATCCATGTTGGGCTCGGTGATAGCCGCAATGGTGATATACTTCTCGATTTCGGCCCAGTCCTGGAAAAGCCCCACTCCCATGCCGGCAATAAAGGCCGCCCCTAGGCTGGATCCGGGGTGTTCCGCAATCTGGTGTAACCGCAAGCCCAGCACGTCGGCGGTGATCTGCTTCCACAGACGACTGCGCGCGCCACCGTTGGTGACCATGGTGCGCGTCGGACGGTGCCCTCGCTCCGCCATGACCTCCAGATGGTGCTGGAAACCGTAAGCAATGCCCTCCAGAATGGCCCTGTACATGTGCCCGCGCGTGTGCCCCAGGGTCAGGCCAAAAAAGACACCGCGGGCCAAGGGATCGTTGATGGGGGTCTTCTCTCCCAGAAAATAGGGAAGAAGGATGAGCCCGTCGGACCCCGGGGGCACCTGCTCCCCTTCCGCGTCCAAGGCCGGATAATCCAGCTCCGGCGCGAAGGTGTTGCGGAACCACTTAATAATGGAGCCGCTGGCCGCCATACAACCGTTCAGCAGGTACTGCCCCGGCACCACATGGTAGTCAATGTAGAGCCGCGGATCCGGGGCCAGTTCGTCCAGCACATACAAAATATCCCCCGCGCCCCCCAGTTTGACGAGGAGATCGCCCTGTTGGCGTAGCCCTGCAGAGAAGGCAGAGGCCACATGGTCTGCAGAGCCCGCGACCACAGGTGTACCGACCTGCAACCCCGTGTGCGCGGCCGCCTCCGGAGTAACCCGGCCAATGACGTCGCTGGGCCGATGTACGGTGCCCAACCAGGACCGATCGATGCGCGCCAGAGCCAGGAGATCATCCGCCCAGTCGTAGCGGTGCATGTCAAAGAGTCCGCTTTCCAGGGCCCAGTTCTGCTCGCAGGAGAACTCACCCGTCAGGCGATAGTTAATGAAGTCATAAGACCCCAGCACCTTGCACGCTTGCGCCATTACCTCCGGTTCATGGCGCCACAACCACAGGAGTTTAGGACCGACGCTCTGCTGGGTAATGGCGCTGCCCGTGCGGTGGAGAATCGCCTCCTCATCGGTTTGGGCCCTGAAATCCTCGATCTCCTGGTGGGCACGAGCATCGTTCTGCTGAATGCTGGGGCGCAGCACACGCCCCTCTTTGTCCAGCAGAACTACGGTGGGCACCATCCCGCTCACTCCCACCGCCGCGATCTCTTCGGGCTGAAAGCCGCGCGCCCAGAGGTCCCGACACACACGACCCACGTTATCCCACCACTGGTTCGCGTCCTCCTCCGCCCACCCAGGGTGCGGGGACAACAAAGTGCTTCCCGCGGATGTCTCCGCCAGAATATGCCCTTCTGTGTCAATAAGGACGGCCTTAGTAGCCGTGGTCCCAATGTCAATACCAAGCAGGTACGGCACGGTTTGCCTCCTTCACCTCTCAGTCCCCGACCTCATCCCCCACGCCGAATTTCTCTCACCACCTCCATAAACGCCTTCACACGTTCCGGATCGACCGGATTCCACGTGTAGCCATCCACCTTCAAGCTGGAACCGACGATTACCCCGTCCGCGTACTGCAGGAACGCGCGGATGTTGCTGACTTTGGCACCGGTGTTCAGAAGAACGGGCACCGCGTTACCCACCGCCTCTTTAGCCTCCCGCACCCAGGAGACATCCGGCTCAGCGCCGGCCATCGGCCCGGACACGAGGATGGCGTCCACCAGAGTGGACACCACCGCGCTCTTCGCGCGCTGCCCCACAGACCGATCCCCCAGGGGGGAGGCAAACTCCGGGGTGATGTTAGCGAAAATGCGCACCGCCTCCGCGTCAATCTGACGGCGATAACGGTAAAGGGCGGCCGCGTCGGGAGCCCACAACCCCATGTCGCTCTCGTACACCCCGGTAACGACCTCCCGGATGAACGCGGCCCCCGTGGCCTTCGCCACCGCCAGCGCGGCCATCGGGTCCCACAAGAAATCCACCCCAAAGGGGCGATCCGTAGGCCGGACTTCGGTGATCACACGGGTCATGACGGCCACGGCTTCTATACCCACGCGGAGGGCATAGGGCCTATCGTCCTCGTTGCAGAATAGAATGCCGTCCACCCCACCGGCCAACAGGTGCTCCACGTCCGTCCGCACCCGCTCGATAATCCCCTCGACACCTGACGAAGGGTCGTAGCGCGGGGTGCCCGGCAAGGCCGGCAAGTGAGCCATCGCTATCACCGGCTTGGGTACACCGAACAACTCGACGAGAAGATCGCTCATTGCCTGCCTCCTACATCCCCCCTACCCGAAGCCCTACCGGGCCGGAGGTAGCGGGGTGAAGTGATGTCACACCGCGATAACCTGAATGCCCTGCTCCTGCAGCCGGGCAATGATCGCCGAATCAGCATTACTGTCCGTGATCAACGTGTCCATGGCCGAGAGAGGGGCTACCGCCGCGAAGGCCACCCGCCCCAGCTTGCTGCTGTCCGTCACCACAATACACTCCTTCGCCGAACGCAACATCGCCCGTTTGACCTGCGCGTCCTCCAGGTTGTACTCGGTCAACCCCGCTTCCAGGTCCAATCCCCCAATGCCGAGGAAGAGCTTGTCCACATACAACTCCTGAAAAACCCGCTCCGCCAGGTGACCGACCAGCGAAAGTTCCCCCGGCCGCAAGATTCCCCCTGTCAAAATGAGTCGGTTCTGGGGCACGTTGGCCAACACGTTGGCGATGTGCAGACTCGGGGTCACAATGGTCAGGTTACGTACCTTTTCCAAACGGCGGGCGATCTCCAGCGTCGTGGTTCCCACATCCAACGCGATGCTGTCCCCGTCGTGGATCAGGGCTACAGCCGCCTCGGCAATGCGCTGTTTCTCCTCCACCTGTTGCCCGCTGCGCACCAGAAAAGGAGGCTCATAACTTCGCCCCCGCGCGCTCACCGCCCCTCCATGGACCCGTCGTAACAGCCCCCGCCGCTCCAAGGCCGCCAGATCCCGGCGCACCGTCATCTCTGAAACCCCAAACTGCCTGCACAGCTCGGCCACGGTGATGGCGCCTTTCTGGTCCAGGAGCATAAGAATGTGTTGACGGCGCTCTTCGGCCAGCACGGGCACTCCTTTCGTTGGCGAGGGGGATGTTTGTTTGTGTTCTAATAGTACACTTTTTTTGTTCGTTCTGTCAAATCCGCGAACGCTACCTCGGCCTGTTTCGCCTTTGCCGGGGCAGCCTACCGGCCGCCTCTGAGGACACGGATGAAACTGATTGCCCAACGGTCATCGTTTACCCCTCCGGCGCTCGCGTGTCTGGGGATTTGGTCGGAATAACGGGGACGAATAGACTGCACACCAGCCTTGCGGACAAGGGAAGCACATGTTCATGGCCCGTGTGCGGTCGGAGGGAATGACCGAGCAAACGTTCGAAACCCTACGCCCCAGACCCCGGCGATATGCCCTGGCCGTGAGTTGTCTGCTTATCGGGTGGGTTGCGCTTCTGTGGGCCGCACACCTCGGGTGGCACCCTCCCCTTAGGCTCCCTTCCACCCCTGCGCTGACATTACATCCCCGCGCGGGGGTCAACCTGGCACCGGCTGCCTTGGACAACCCTGCACTGGTGCGTGCCCTGGCCAACGCCGGAATACGTTGGGTACGGGTGGAGATGTCATGGGCGGAGGTGGAGCCTGCACCCGGTATGTATCGCTGGGCGACCTGGGATGCCCGGCTTACCCGACTGAGACGCCTGGATATCACGCCCGTCCTGGTGCTCAACACCAGTCCTGCCTGGGCGCGCGCTGCAGTGGACCGGAATCTCCCCACCGCGCCACCGGCACGCCCGGAGGATTTTGCCCGTTTTGCCGCGGCCGTAGCGCAGCGCTACAGCACCCTTGTCCGGTATTACCAGATCTGGGACGAGCCGAACATCGCGCCTCACTGGGGCAACCGTGAGGCGGATCCTTTAGGGTACCTGCGCCTCCTCCAGGCGGCGGCCTCTGCCCTGCGCGAGAACGATCCCGACGCCGTCATTCTCAGCGCGGCGCTGGCCCCCACGCTAGACCCCGGTCGGGTGAACTACAATGACCTGAATTATCTGGAAGCCCTCTACCGGTTGGGCGCTCAGGTCTGGTTCGATGTCCTGGCCTGGCAGGGGTATGGGTTTGACCGTCCCCCGGAGGATCCCCCTGCAGCCGACCGGTTAAATTTCCGTCGCTGGGAACTTGCCAGGGCTATCATGCAGCGTTATGGGGACGAAGCCACTGCCCTCTGGCTCACAGGGTTTGGGTGGAACGCCACTCTCACCGCGTCTACCACCCCCTGGAAGAGGGTTCATCCCGACGAGCAGGCCGACTACCTTCGCCGGGCTTTCGCCTGGGTGGAAGCTTACGCTCCCTGGGTGGGACCTATGTTCTGGGTGCACGCGTACCCGGCAGCACCCTCCACCGATTTACGCTGGGGCTTTGCCCTTTGGGATCCTGACGGGACCCCACGCGGGGTTTGGCGCAGCCTGGTTTCTCAGGCCGCCGCCATGGTCCTCCCTCCGGGACAACATCCATTTCCCCTTCCCTGCCCGTTAATGCCCTTCCAATGCCGTGAACCCGACCGCCCCATCAGCTATCCGGTAGTCTTGAACAGGGCCCAAGGACCGGTGACCATTCCCTTCCGGGGCACAGGCATTGTGCTGGAGGTGGCAGCCGGTCCTCACTGGCAAACCATCTGGGTGCAGGTAGACGGTCAACCGGCTTCCGCGCTTCCTCGAGACGGAAACGGTCGCGCGTACTTGAACCTCTACCGCCCTCGCGGCACTTCCGTGCGCGTGCTTGTGACACGCGATCTTCCCTACGGGGACCACACTCTCACCCTCATCCCCGGGCCCGGAGATCCGGTTTGGCCCCTCGTTCGGCTGATCGTTCTGGGACCGGATCAACAGCGTCCCTGGTTGCGGGGGCTGCCCTTCTTGCTGGTGGGCATCATCGCACTGGCAGTGGGTTGGCGGCTCATGTCGTCACCCCCTACCTTGCGGATCCCTTTCCCGCCCCCCGCGATAGGGGGGCTTTTCCTGGTGGTAGCTCTGATACCTTTCACCGAACGGCTGGTGCGCGTGGGCAACACAACGTACGTGCTGCCTGAAGTGGCCTTGCTGGCCACCGGACTGGTAGGAACGGGGTACGCGCTGTTCCGTTGGGCTCATCGCGACACGTGGCCTGTGTGGACCGTGACCTTGCCCGCGCGCCGGTCCTTGCTCTTTCTTACCCTGGTGGTGGCTGCGATGATTGTGGGATTAACCCAGGCCCCCCAGGTCGGACCGGGACTCACCGCGCTGCGAGCCCAGGTGCTCTTTCCGGCGGCGCTTTTCGTGCTCTGTCGTGGTCTGCCGGCACCACCCAGGACCCGAGCGGTATATGCCCTGCTCTGTGGTATGGCCGTGCTGGCCTTCTGGGCTTTGGGGGACGTGCTCGGAGGGCGTGCCGTGTGGCCGGAGGGCTTACCTCGGGCACGGGCGTTCTTCGGGTCCCCTAACCATTTGGCACTGGTACTGGTGCGCGGTGTCCCCTTTGCGTTGTTGATAGCGATGCGGCCCCATAGCCGGTGGGTAGGGGGAGCACTCAGCGCGCTCCTGCTCGCGGCCTTGCTGGCTACCGGTTCCCGAGCCGCGTGGGGTCTAGCCCTCCCTGCCGCATTACTGGCCCTGAGCTGGCCCGGCCGGCACCGGCCCGGCCTGATCGCGGCCGCAGGGGCGATCGGCGTCGGGGTCCTTCTCTTCCTGGCGCGGGACACTGCATCGTGGCAACAACGATGGTATATCTGGGGAGGCGTGCTGCGCTGGATAAGCGATCGCCCCTGGGTGGGGGGAGGTCTAGGCCAGTTTCCGTACGTGTACCCTCATTACGCGTTGCCTGAAGCGTGGAGGGAGCCCCTCCTCTACCACGCGCACAACGGCTTGCTCACCACCGCTGCGGTGTTGGGTGTGCCAGCAGCCCTCGTGCTCGCCTGGTGGGTAGGTCACGCCCTCAGCGCCTCCCCGCAGGATTGGGTGGCCCGGGGCGCACGGGCCTCTCTGTGGGCCGGTGTGGCCTTCGGCCTGGTAGACGCTTTCTGGGCCCTGAACGACCTGGCCTACCTAAGCGCGCTCGCCTTGGCCTTCATATCCCCACCCCCCTCCACAAAAGAGCCCATCCACAGGTGAGGGCGTCCCGAATTTGCCACCCGTCATACTCCGGGTTTAATATAATCATAAGCCCCCAGTGTGGTGTTGTGTACCCTCCAGGAGGTTACCACCATGAGACGAGAGGAAGAGATGGTCCGCACCCTCCAGGAACGCCTCCGTGCCGTGCGCACAGCCCGCGAAATGACCATTCGCGAGCTGGCCAGCCAGACGGGGTTGAGCGTATCCCAGCTCTACCGTCTGGAAAAAGGGGAGCGCCCGCGCGTGGCAGCAACCACGTTGGCCCGGATTGCCCAAGCGCTGGGGACATCTGTGGACTACCTGTTAGGTCTTAAGGATGAGGCATAAGCACCCAAAAGGGGAAATACGGGGTGTGATGGTCCGGCTCGACCCCCACACCCCGTGGCGGTTCGACGAGATTCCCGCGCGCGGGGACGATGGTCATCCGCTGGCGGCCGGCGGACGACGTGGTCGCGCGCTATGTGCGGAGCAGCTGTTCCGCCCGCTCTACTATGTGTTCTACGGTGAAGCCAAACTTTTCCATGAGTACTTTGTAAGGTGCGGAGGCGCCAAACCGATGTATTCCGATAACGTCTCCTTGAGGTCCTACATACCGTTCCCACCCGAGCGTCGCCGCGGCTTCGATGGCCAAACGACGGGTCACGTGCGATGGCAGCACTTCCTCACGATATGCCGCGGGTTGACGTTCGAAGATCTCCCATGACGGCATGGCCACCACTCGGGTTGGGATGCCTCGCTGTTGCAATACTTCCCACGCCCCCACGGCCAAGTGCACTTCAGAGCCGCTGGCCAACAAGATCAGGGTGGGCGCTCCGCCCTCCGCTTCCGCCAGGACGTAGGCTCCCCGGTGCAGGCCCGCAGCCGATGCCAGCCGGGTGCGGTCCAGTACCGGAATGCCCTGACGGGTCAACAGCAGGGCAATAGGGCCCTCCTTCCGGTGGGTCAGTGCGTACCGCCACGCTTCCACCACTTCGTTCGCGTCCGAAGGCCGGATTACGGTCAAGTTAGGCATCGCCCGCAAGCTGGGCAGGTGTTCCACGGGCTGATGGGTAGGTCCATCCTCGCCCAGCCACACACTGTCGTGAGTGAAGACGAAGATAGTGGGGATCTTCATCAGGGCGGCCAGCCGCAGCGCGGGACGCAGGTAATCGGAGAAGACCAAGAAGGTACCCCCGTAGACAATCAGGCCACCGTGCAGGGTCATGCCGTTCAAAGCCGCGGCCATCGCGTGCTCGCGCACGCCAAAGTGGATGTTGCGCGCCAGGGGGGCTTCTCGGCTCAGGTCACCGTAGCCTTTCAAGTAAGTGTTGTTGGAAGGGGTGAGGTCCGCCGAGCCACCGATGAGGTTCGGGATGCGGGGGGCCAGGGCGTTGAGCACTACCCCAGACGCTTTACGGGTGGCTATGTTCTGTCCGGCCTCAAAGGTGGGCAAGTCCGCGTCCCAGCCGGGCGGCAGCTCCCCGGCCATAAACCGCTCGAACGCTTCGGCCAAGTCCGGATATGCCTCTCGGTACCTGGCAAAGAGATTTCGCCACTCCTCCTCCCAGCGCTGACCACGGGTCACAGCCTGACGCATGTGGGCATACACTGCCTCGGGCACGTAAAAGGCAACGTCCGACGGTAAACCAAGGCGTTCTTTAGTAAGGCGCACTTCCTCTTCGCCCAAGGGAGCGCCGTGCGCAGCCGCCGTATCTTGCTTGTTAGGACTGCCGTAAGCGATGTGTGTGCGGGCGATGATCAGCGAAGGGCGCTGCACTTCTCGCCGGGCCGCCTCAATAGCCTGGGCTACCGCCTCCCGGTCGTGTCCATCCACCCGTTGCACGTGCCAGCCGTAGGCGGTAAAGCGCTGGGCCACGTCCTCGCTAAAAGCCAGGTCTGTGGAGCCATCGATGGTGATGCGATTATCGTCGTACAGATAGATCAACCGTCCCAGGCCCAGGTGACCGGCCAGGGAGGCTGCCTCATGGGAAATCCCCTCCATTAAGTCGCCGTCGCTCACAATGGCATAAATGTAATGGTCCACAATGGGGAAGCCAGGACGATTAAAATAGTGCGCCAGCCAGCGTTCGGCAATGGCCATACCGACCCCTACGCCGAACCCTTGCCCCAGGGGACCGGTAGTCACTTCCACGCCGATCTCCGGATCGTACTCGGGATGACCGGGCGTCTTGCTGCCCCATTGTCGAAACTGTTGCAGGTCTTCCATGCTGACATCGTAACCGGTCAGATGAAGTAAGGCGTAGAGAAGCATGGAACCGTGACCGGCCGAGAGGAGAAAGCGGTCCCGGTTGGGCCAGTGTGGGTTGCGCGGGTTGTGTTTGAGAAAACGGGTCCACAACACGTACGCCATGTCCGCGGCCCCCATGGGCATCCCCGGATGTCCCGAGTTTGCCTTCTGCACCGCGTCCATGGCCAGGCCACGGATAACGTTTACACACAATTGGTCGATGTCCGTTGCGGTGGTCACTTTGGTCGGTTTCTCGCTCATTGCCTCACCTCCTCAAGTTGGTCACGGCTCGTGGCGTCCATCGGTTCATCGCGGGACACGCCATCACCCCGCAGTTCTGGGCATCGCGCGGCCGTGGGAGCAGCGTCACTCTTTATCGGGTCCGTTCCCGTACACCTCGGGATTAACGCAGTAGGGCAAACGCTTCCCTTGCACACCGGCGATCAGGTTCTCTGCCGCGATAAGGGCCATTCGACGGCGGGTGGCCTGCGTCGCGCTGCCGATGTGGGGCACCACGATACAATTCGGCAGGGTTAACAAAGGATCATCAGGGGGAATGGGCTCCGGTTCGGTCACGTCCAGCGCAGCATACGCGATCCACCCCTCCTGCAATGCCCGGTAAAGCGCTTTCGGATCCACCACCCCACCGCGGGCTGTGTTGACCAGGATGGCGGTGGGCTTCATGCGGCGTAGTTCCGCTTCGCCGATGAGGTGATACGTTTCCGGCGTAAGGGGGGTGTGAATGCTGAGAACGTCCGCCTCTTGCAACAGGGTGTTCAGGTCCACGTATGTCGCTCCCAAAGCTGCCTCCACCTCCTCGTGACGACGACGGCTGTGATAGATGACCCGCATGCCGAAACCGGTGGCCCGCCGCGCCACCGCGGCGCCGATACGGCCCATTCCCAGAATGCCCAGCGTCGCCCCGTACACATCGTGTCCCAGCAGGAGGGAAGGACTCCAGGTTTGCCACCGCCCGGCCCGCACGTAATCCACGGCTTCCACAAGGCGCCGGGCCGCGGCCAGGATGAGGGCAAAGGCCAGGTCTGCCGTCGCATCGGTCAACACCCCCGGCGTGTTACCTACCGGAATCCCACGCCGGACACAAGCCGCTACATCCACGTTGTCATACCCCACTGCCATGTTGCTCACTACACGCAGGCGAGGCGCGCGAGCCAGGAGCTCCTCGTCAACGCGTTCCGTTAACATACAGTAGAGCCCGTCCTTGTCGACCACGCGGGCCAAGAGCTCCTCCCGCGGGATGGGCCGATCTTCTGTCCAGATGTCTAGCTCACACACATCAGCCATTCGGCGTATCGCATCGGGGTGCACCTGCCGTGTCACCAGCACGCGAGGTCGTTCGGCCATCCTGCCACCTCCGACAGTGCGCATTCAGAGGAGATTATACTTCCCTTTGCCAGGAGAGGGACAAACCGGTGCCGTACTGCAAGGCTCTCCTGGGCCTTCAGGAAGGTCGCCGTGAGGTGGTTGGGGTCGGTGGCGTCTCGGCCAGGCGCTCCGGTGGCAAAGGGGTGTATTCCCCGCGGCGCACCAGCAGGATGAGCATCAGGGCAGCCAGGAAGCGTCCTATCCCGGACACGAAGAACGTGCTGCGGATGCCATACAAGTCGGCCAACTGCCCTCCAATCAGGGGGCCGACAAAAGAGCTTAAGAGTACTCCTGTCTGGTACAGCGCGGCGAAACGGGCGCGCTGGCGGGGTGGGGAAAGGGAAAGCAGCAGGTTAAAGTTGGAAACGAGAAACCCGGACCACACCAGGCCCGCGTACGCGTTGAGGAAGATCACTTGCCACGGCGCGGTGACGACCATCCAGGCCCAGGGAAGGACCGGGATCGCCAGCGCGGTCAGGCGGTTAACCTTCAAATTACCCCAGCGATCGACCACTCGACCCCAATACAGGGTACCCACTAAGCCGGAGATGCTCCCCACTGCGGCCAGCAATCCGACCCAGCGCGCGTTGCCGCCCAGGTTGCGGACCAGGTGAACGGTGAAATACGGCGCGGCCACGGTCAGGCTCAGGTTCCACACCACATTAGCCAGGGTAAACATCACGTAGTCCTGCTCATCCCGAAGGGCCTGCCAGAGGGTACGACGGGGACGGGATTTCAGGTATTCTACGGGCAGAGGAGCCGGGTCAGGCACGTAGCGGAAGAAGGTTCCCCACGCGATGAGGCCTAAAAGCCACGCCACCGCGAAGGTAATGCGATACCCAAGAGGCACTCCCCACCGGTCGGCTACCCATCCCAGGATGGGCAGAGTGGTCAACAAACTGATGCGCACGGCAAAATCCCGCAAGGCAAAATACCGGCCACGCAAGGTGTTGGGCACCACGTCCGCTGCCAGGGAGGTCCACGCAGGTTGTCCCAGGGCCAGGAAGAAGGCCCGACCTGCGAACAGAAAGGCCACGAGGAGGACCAACCAGCGAGATGACAAGGTGATAAAAGTGGCCAATACCAGGCCGAGGATGAACACCCGCGCCAGCAGGCCGGTCACCAGCACAATGCGACGTCGATGCCCCAGACGTTCCACTAATATTGCGCCCGGCAGCTGGGCCAACGCGGCCAGCAGGTTGCCCAGCGCGGGGACACTACCGATTTGGGTGTTGGAAGCGCCCAGCTGAATGATGTACAGGGGGACATACTGGAGAAGGGCGTTCTCCGAGACCTGGGTTAGGACGTTCTCCGCACCGAAGGCCAGCAGCGCCCGGCGCTTCGCCGCGGGTACACGGTAGAGGAAGTTGAGGAGCAGGGGCGACCGCCACCGCCGCCACCACACTCGCCCAGGCCAACGCACTCCAACCTCCCGCCCACAGGGCTCATCACGGAATCGTCCTTAATCGGACAGCATCAGGCCGACGCCTGGTCACCTCTCATGTACCATTGTGCCTGGACCTTCCTGGCCAGGCCAAACAGCGTTCACGTCCGGGGAAGGTGGTTGTCCGTACAGCCCGTGGTACAATGAAGATGTGCACCATCCGGTATGGGGGAAGGCGCTGTGCACAGGATTTCACGGCTATGCGGCCGGCATTCGGCCTGGCTTCTGAGCGCCCTATTCCTGATCACCCTCGGTACCGTGGTCTTGGCACTGGCCCGCGGCCTCCGCCCTCAACCCCAGCACACCATTTTCGTGGGAGTAGGAGGCAGTGCTCTCGTGGCTGCCCTGGTCGCGACGGGGGTATACGCCCGTTCCCTTGCCCCATCACCCTTACCGACCACCTCCCGCTGGTCACCCCGAGTTACGCTCATCGCCCTCTTCGCCCTTCTCCTGATAGCCGCGATCACCCGGGGGTATCGCATCAACGCTATACCGGCCGGCCTCTGGCTTGACGAGACCGACATCGCCTTGCAGGCGTTGGAGATTCTTGCGGGCGCGCGGCCTATGCCGTGGGAGGTGGCCCGTCTTGAGGTACCTTGGCTTTACCACTATTATGTAGCCCTCTTTTATAAACTCTTCGGCCCAGGTTATCTCACCGTCAAGATGCCTCATCTCCTCATCAGCGTCCTCACCGCCGGTGCCCTGTTTCTCCTGGCTCGCGAGTGGCTCTCACCTTGGGGCGCGGTGCTCACGACCGTTGCCTGGAGCACAATGCGGTGGTCACTGAACATGAGCCGATGGGGCCACGCCAATACCCTGACCCTCTTTTGGTATTGTACTGTGCTCTGGCTCCTGTGGCGAGGTCTCCACTCGAGACACACGCGCTGGTGGGTGCTCACCGGCCTTGCACTAGGACTCAGCCAGTACGGATATCAGGCCACCCGCTCCCTGGTAGTGGTGGTGGCTTTATTTCTCGCCTATTGGTTGTGGACCCTTTCCCCTCCCCGGAGACAAGTGCTACGACGGGTAGGTCTTCTCTGGGGCGCCTTCACGCTGGTGTACGCGCCCTTGGCCCTCACTTATCTGGCCGAGCCGAACCTTTTCCTGGAACGGTCACGGGCCATTAGCATCTTTAATCCGCTTTTCACTCCCGACCCGTGGGTTGCGTTGAGGAGCAACGTGGGCAAATACTTGGGCATGCTACACTACGTGGGAGACCCCAATGGCCGCCACAACATCCCCGGATGGCCTATGCTCGATCCCATCCTGGGAGGGTTGGTGGTGCTAGGGTTGGGCCGCGTGCTGGCCCACCCTCGACGTCCGGCGCACGTCGCGCTACTATTATGGCTTGCCGCGTTTCTAACGGCCGGCATTCTCACCACCGAAGCCCCCAACACTTTTCGCGTGTACGGCCTTACCCCTGCCCTTGCCCTGCTGGCAGGCTTGGGGCTGGATACGCTGGCTGCCGCGCCGTTCCTACCACGGCCCTGGCCTATTCTCACCACACTGATCGTGCTGGCCGCGGCAGTGAACCTCTACGTGTTCTTCGGTGTCCAGGCCCAGCACCCGGCAGTGGTAGGGCAGTTTAACGTGGGGCCGACTCGCGTGGGGCAGTATATCGCCACCCTTCCCGGCGAGGTGACCGTCTACCTGGACAGAGAATTTTGGGGATTTTCTCCCATCAAGGTCATTAACCCGGGCCGAGCGCTGACCCGTCTGAAAACGCCTGAGCACGTCCCGCCGCCCCCTGATGAAACCGGCCCGGTCGTGTATGTGCTGGGCCGATATGGACACCGCCTCCTACCATGGCTACGTCAGTTGTACCCGGAGGCAAAGGTGTACCTCGATGTAATGCCTCCTTACGGGTACGTGTTTACCGCGGTTTACATCGACGAAGCGCTTGTGAGCCGCCGTGGCCTCCTCGGCAGAAAGCGCACGCCGGCGGGCCAAGCTCGAGAGACCGTGGTCACGCTCGCCGCTTTGCCCCAAGATGTGGAGCCGATCACCTTGCGTGGCGGCCTGTACGTACCCAGGCCGGGAACGTACGAGCTACGGGTGACAGGCGTGCAAAGGGCACTTATCCGTTTCCCGGGGCAAGCCCTGTCCTTGCCCTCAGCCCAACCCGCTGTCGTCACGCTACCCGAAGGTCTGGTCCCCGTACAGTTAACCCTGACCCTCTCCCCGGACGCCCGCCCCGCCTTTTTCTGGCGCGGCCCTCACACCCGCGAGTGGACCCCCATCCCCGACCGCGCGTGGTACCCGCTAGATATCCCGCTCGGCGGCCTGTTGGCCCTCTGGTACGAAGGGGGTGGCTTTCGCACCCCGCCGGTCCGAATTACCCACGCGAGCACGTTGTACGCGGATAACGCAGGCGATCTGGCCACCGCGGCCATGCGCTGGATCGGCCAGATCCGAATTGAACAGGAAGGCACATATCGGTTCGGCCTTGCCTCTGATGACGGCTCCCGGCTCTGGATTGATGACCGCCTGGTGGTAGACAACTGGGGACTTCACCCGACCCGCTGGGTGGAAGGCGAGATACGACTCACTCCAGGGTGGCACACCGTGCGCATCGACTACGTGGACAACGGCGGCGCTTACTGGTTTGAGTGGCGATGGGTTCCTCCCGACGGTGTACCTCAACGGGTACCGGCCCGTCTCCTGCGATGGACACCCGCGGACGTACAACACGCACTCCGCCCCCCGCCAGACCCACCCCCCGTCCTCCGAGTGGTCGACACGACCGGTCAGGTGATAGATACGGTGCCGGTGGCCGCGTACGAACTGCAAGATCCCCGCTTTAACCGACCGGTAGGTGACGCGAACTTTCAGGGGTGGCCAATGAAGGTGAACAACCAGATGTACGACCGGGGGATAGGCGTTTACGGGCCAGGTGAGTTGCGCTTCCGACTAAACGGCCGGTACCGTCGCTTTCGGGGAATGGTGGGTATCGACCAGGACACGTACGGCGACGCGCACACCCAGGTCCAGATTTGGGGGGATGACCGTCTCTTGTGGGACAGTGGCCTCCTCCGAAAGTGGGACCCTGTCCGATTCTTTGAGGTGGACGTGACCGGGGTACAGGTCCTCATCCTGCGCCAGATTGAAGCCGGGCATTTTGAAGGCCGTGGGGACGGCGTGGATTGGATCGACCCGGTCCTTGTGCCATAACTCCCCACACCTTGTCCTCCGGCACGTGCGGAAGGCGCGCGGTGGGGGTACGCCATTGTGGCGTACCCCCACTACGGTTTAGGGCCGATGCACCGCCGGCAAGAAGAAACGGTGCACGGGAACCGGCGTCGGTGTGAGTGTTGGCGTAGGCGTGGGTGTCGGTGTCAGGGTAGCGGTCGGCGTCGGTGTGGGGGTTGGAGTTGGCGCCGGTGTGGGCGTAACCGGCAAGGGGAGCAACGTGTACCGCACCACGAGTTTCGGACGGAGGTCCGGGTTTTGTTTGTACTCCGACGAGGGGAGCCGGTATTCCACACTCCCTTCGTCCGCCCGCAACATGACACCGAAGTTGGCCGCCGGATTCTCGACCCACGCCTGAACCATGCCCGGAATCCTCCAGGTAACATCCACGAAGGAACGAGGAATCACCTGTGTATCCTCCGGTGAGGTTTCGCGGTCCGATGGTCCGTTTGCGCCCGGCCGTTCCCAACGGACATCTCCCCCGTCAGCACCCTGGCTGGCCACGTACCAGGTAACCGTCTCTGGGTCCCAGGGACGGAGAAGGCGATACGCGCCCACGGTAAGAGGTGTGGTGCAGGGGAGGTACGGACAGGTCCCTGAGCGCAAGGTAAGCTCCGCGTCTGTGATCTGCACAGTGGGTGGTAGCAAGCTCAGGTCGAACCAGAACAGAATGGACTTCACGTCAAATTGTCGGGTCGCCTTCAACCGCAGCCAGGGCAGAGGCCCAATGGGCGGCGCCGTTTCATCACCTTGGTTGTAATTCTCGTCGGGCAAGTAGCGGTTGATGTACGTATCCACCATCCCTTCCCCCTGGAAGACCAGGGTATTGCCTACTATCTTAACTTGAGCGAACTCCGCGGAGGGGGTGGTGTAATCCTCGGAATCGGCCACCAGGAGGGTCTCAGGAAGGGCCGTCCCGTCGTTGTCCTGGAAGGCCAAGCTCAGGCCAACGGTACGTCCATCGGCCAGGGGGAGCCCCAGGACGTCGTTAGGAAGGTAAATTTCCACGCTGTAGCCGTCGGTCAGAGAGCTCACTCCCACGGCGACGTCACTTGTGGGCAGCGCGTTCTCCCACACCTGTGCGTCTAAGGTGATGGTGTAAACCCGATCGCCCACGCCACCACCCTGCCCGTCCCCCTCCCCGTCCAGGCCGAGGATCACAGCGTCGCCCAGCAAGGGGTTGTCCGGGGTGGTAAGGCGTTCGTCCCACACCCGGATGCCCAGGTACAGGCCGTCCGGGTCCCACAACGCGCGCGCTTGAGCCTGCAGGTCGGTATCTCCGGAGGGGGCCTCGCCCAGCACCAGATCAGCCGAACGGGCAGTAACGGTGATCGCCGCGGGTACAGGCCAGTCTCCCAGGAACCCATCCACGCTTAACGGCGCAGCCAGTTGAAGAGCGGTCAGTGTATTGGGAGGGCCGGCATACCCGAGGATCACCCCTCCCGGGCCGACCGCCCAGGCCGCACCCCCCTCCACCGCATCCACCGCGTAGAGGGCAGGAATGTCCGGGAAGCGTTCTACCGTCCACGTGCGTCCCCCATCGCTGGTTCGGCCCACCACAGCCCCATCATACGGGTCTACCGGCAGGAAAAGGTCGCACGCTTCTCCATCCCGCTGCTCTTCACAGAGCCCACCTGCCAGGTATCCTTCCCGCGCAGAGATGAAGTCCACGTCGAAGATGTCGGTTAAGGCCAGCTGGGGATCCAGGGGGAGAAGGGTCCAATCTGCTTCGCTTGCCCCGCCCGATTCGGTGAACCAGATAATGCCCGTTACCCCCACGGCCCAACCGATGTTCTCGTCCAGGAAGAAGATGTTCCACAGGTGACTGCCCCCGCGACCGGCCTGCAAGAGAATCTTGTTCCACGTCTCGCCATTGTCCGGCGTGTAAAGAATGTGCCCGCCGCCACTGCCACGGCCCACCAGCCAGGCACGGGTACCCTGGGTTGCCACACCGTAAATAGGAATCGCGAAGGAGGGCTTGCTTTTACATCCCGGCTCGTACCAGTTGAAACATCGGTACTGCCAGCTTTGTCCGTAATCGACCGTGTTCCAAACGCGACCACTCTGCCCGCCGGCCCACCCAATGCCGTTAGGCTGCAGGTCCACCCGCGTGATCCAGCGGGCTTCAGGCGGGTTCGGTGGCAATCCAATCCACGTCTGTCCCCCGTCGACCGTGTAAAACACCCGTCCTAACCGGCCCACCACAACGCCACGCTGTGCGTCGGCGAAGTCAATGCCCATCATTTCCAGCACATCCCCTTGGGCGGGTGGAGGCAACACTTGAGGCCTCCACGTTTGTCCCCCATCCTGCGTGTGCAACACAATACCCCGGTATTCCCCTTCCGGGTTCAGGTCTTGGTTCATGAACTTCTGACCCACAACCCACCCTCGTCGCTCGTCCACGAACTTAACATCCCAGAACTCCTGAATACCGCCCCCGGTGGGTTGGGTCCACGTCTGGCCGCCGTCGTCGGTGCGGATGACCTGCGCGGCCGCCCCCACCGCCCAGACACGACCTTGCAGGTCAACGGTGACCGCGTACAAGTGAGACTGGGCAGCAGGGGTCACCTCCTTAAACACTCCGGGCGCCTCTTCCCGCAACACCACTCCCTGATTTCCGACCACCCAGGCCAAACCATCCGGCCCAAACGTCACCGCGTTGAGCTGCACGGTGGTGGGCGAAGACACCGAACGCCACGTTTGTCCCCCATCGGTGGACCGAAGGATCAGCCCACTATCCCCCACCGCATATCCTGTCTGCCCATCCGGGGTCCACGCGATGCCCCGCAACGCGTATCCTCCCGTCCGCACAGTGCGCCAGGTGCGTCCTCCGTCCTGGGTGGTCAGGATCACGCCCTTGTGCCCGACGGCCCACCCACGGGACGCGTCGACAAACCACACATCATAAAGAGGAGTCGTCACGCCGGACTGACCCTCAACCCAGGTGGCACCCCCGTCCACGGTGTAGAGCACCAGCCCTCCTTCACCCACCACCACGCCACGGGTAACGTCGGTAAACCAAAGGGCATACAGATCACGGGTGGTACCGGTCCCTTGGGCACGCCAGGTGCGCCCACCATTCGTCGTGTGCAATACGGTCCCCCGGGTCCCGACCAGCCATCCATGGGTCTCGTTCACGAACATTGCATCAGCAATGTCCTCTTCAGTTACTTGCTTGTAACGCCACCACACACCACCGTCACGCGAGCGGTACGTCGTCCCCTTGTTGCCGAAGATAAACACCTCCTGCTCGTTGAGAACCGTCACTGCATGCAGATCCTGATCGGCACGCCACTGCACCTTCCAGGCGTGGACAGGAGTAGCACTCACACGAGCAGCGACGGTTGCCCCTGAATTCGCTACCGCAGGATGCGCGGCCGAAACGGTGGACAAAAGAAACCACCCTGCACCCAACAGAAGCGCAAACATGCTCCCCACCATCAACACATACCACTTCACCGATCGTCTACTCCTGATCCGCATACAGACCTCCCTCTTCTTGGAGCGTTGGGATACCGTGTGCCCATAACCGGACACCGCGAGGCATCAGGTCGTCCCCTGCCGGGGACAAAGGGAGCCTGATACAAACACAACGCCTCGTTGTCCTCACCGGCCACGCGGTGGACCCCACCAAGCCCTCCCACGCGTAGCCGACTGGCAAACTGCACGGTTTTGTCGAGGTGTAATGTTGGCCTAACCCCCCAAAATGGGCAATTTCCCTTTCGTCGAGTGCGTGAACGACCGTTCATCTGGACGGACGGGGTCCCGGAGACACTTCGTCACTCCGTCAACTTCCAGGGGGACGGTGCCCCCTACTCGTCCCTGCTGTGCCTGCAACCGGGGGCTTCCCTGTAACCTAAACAACGGCACTTGCCTTCATCCTTTCCTTCTGCTACCCTACACACCGAGCACAAACCGATACATGCGAGGCGCGCGTCTTCTGGTATCAGCGCCTGAATGTCGGCACCTAATTTCATGGCCCTACCCATTAGCCGAACCGCCCGTCGACGCTACAACTTGGACACCGACCTCCTGCCACACGACCCTCGCACCGCGCGCGTGATGGCCCAACGCCTCAACGCGGTGCGTCCGCCCGACAACCCCGCGCGCGGGGGCGAAATCGCGGCCCAGGGGCTGCTGGACACCATCTTTGCCCACGTGGTGCAGCGTTACGCCCGGCAGGTGAACCCCAACGTCCTCACCGAAGCCCTCACCTGGCTGGAACATCGCCTCGGCCAGGACCCGGTGCGCCGCGTTCTCGCAACCTTGAGGGACCACTTCCCCGCGGCCGCGAGGGAACCCGAGGCCGCGCTGGTGGACCTCCTCCTCCTCTGGCTGGCCAACGAAAATCCCGCTCGGGCCGCGTACCGTGACCTCTTCGACGACAGCCCCCTGCGCGCGGACACCGCCTACCTGCGCCTCATCGGAGAACTCCACGCCTTCTTCGACACCCAGCCTTACTTCGGGCCCGACAACCAGAACCTCATCGACATGCTCAAAACGCCCATCGCGGCCGTGCCCGACTCCATCTACGGCCAGTTGGAATACGTCCGCACCCGCTGGGGCTACTTGCTGGGCGACCTCCTGCGCGACTTGCTGGTCACGCTGGACGTTCTCAAGGAAGAACAGAAGGCCGCGCCGCCGGGTCCCGGCCCGGTGGAAGTCGCTACCTACACCGGCCTGGAGGACCTGCCTGAGCGTTACAGCCCGGACCGCGAGTGGATGCCCCGCCTGGTGCTCCTCGCCAAGAACACCTACGTCTGGCTGGACCAACTTTCCAAGAAGTACGGCCGCCCCATCACCCGGCTGGACCAGATCCCGGACGAGGAACTGGACACCCTGGCCCGCTGGGGCTTCACCGGCCTGTGGCTCATCGGCGTGTGGGAACGCAGCCCCGCGTCCGCCAAAATCAAGCGCCTCACGGGCAACCCCGACGCCATCGCCTCCGCGTACGCGCTCCTGGATTACACCATTGCCCGCGACCTGGGCGGCGAGGAAGCCATGAACGACCTCCAGGCCCGCGCCTGGCAGCGGGGCATCCGCATCGCCGCGGACATGGTCCCCAACCACATGGGCATCGATTCCACCTGGGTCATGGAACACCCGGACTGGTTCATCTCCGTGCCGGAACCCCCGTTCCCCTCGTACACCTTTAACGGCCCGGACCTCTCCTGGAACCCGCGGGTGGGCATCTACCTGGAGGACCACTACTACGACCGCACCGACGCCGCGGTGGTCTTCAAGCGGGTGGACCGGGAAACGGGCGACGTGCGCTACATCTACCACGGCAACGACGGCACCTCCACCCCCTGGAACGACACCGCGCAACTGGACTTCCTCAAGCCCGAAGTGCGGGAGGCCGTCATCCGGACCATCCTCCAGGTCGCCAGGCGCTTCCCCATCATCCGCTTCGACGCGGCCATGGTCCTGGCCAAGATGCACTTCCAGCGCCTGTGGTATCCCGAGCCGGGCACGGGCGGCGCCATCCCCTCCCGCGCGGAGCACGGCATGACCCGGGCGGAGTTCGACCGCCACATGCCCCGCGAGTTCTGGCGGGAAGTCGTGGACCGCGTGGCGCAGGAAGCGCCGGACACCTTACTCCTCGCCGAGGCCTTCTGGCTCCTGGAAGGGTACTTCGTGCGCGTTCTGGGGATGCACCGGGTGTACAACAGCGCGTTCATGCACATGCTGCGGGACGAGAAGAACGCCGAGTTCCGCCGGTTGATCAAGAACACCCTGGAGTTCGACCCCCAAATTCTCAAGCGGTACGTCAACTTCATGACCAACCCCGACGAGGAGCCCGCGGTGGTCCAGTTCGGCAAGGGGGACAAGTACTTCGGCGTGTGCACGATGCTGGCCACCCTGCCCGGCTTGCCCATGTTCGGCCACGGCCAGATCGAGGGGTACGCGGAGAAGTACGGCATGGAATTCCGCCGTGCCTACTGGGACGAGCGCCCCGACCCCGACCTCATCGCCCGCCACGAGCGGGAGATCTTCCCCCTCCTGCGGCGGCGCCACCTGTTCGCGGAGGTGGAGCACTTCGTCCTGTACGACCTCTTCACGCCCGAGGGGGTGGTGGACGAGAACGTGTTCGCTTACTCCAACCGCTTTGGCGAGGAGCGGGCCCTGGTGGTGTACCACAACCGGTTTGCGGACACGCGGGGGTGGATCAAGGACTCGGCCGCGTACGCGGTGAAGGGGCTGGACGGCAGCAAACGGCTGGAGCGGACGACCCTGGGCCGGGCGTTGGCCTTGCCCGACGACCCGCGGGCCTTTGTCCTCTTCCGCGACCACGTCACCGACCTCTGGTACATCCGCAACGCCCGCGACCTGCACGAGCGGGGCCTGTACGTGGCGTTAGGTGCGTACCAATACCACGTCTTCCTCGACTTCCGCGTCGTCTACGACGAGGACGGCACCTGGGCCGCGCTGCACGACCGGCTGGGGGGGCGGGGCGTGGCGGACATCGAAGCCGAGCGGGCGCGGGTGCGGGAAGACATGGTCGCCGCCGCGCTGGAAGACCTCATCCGCTTTCTGGAAACCGTCCCCTTCGAGGAGATCCCAACGGTGCTCACCCTCGAACGCGTACCGCCCATCCTGCGGGACGAGGCCTTCC
>WFWT01000031.1 GCA_015490995.1 Anaerolineae bacterium
GGATGGGGGAGTAGCGATTGGGCCGCCGGGAACGGGAATGTACGATTGGCCTCGGTTACCCCAATCTCGGCAGCCACATCAGGTGCGTTATTGGCATCTGCTGCCTCTGCAGCAGGCGAGGTGGGCGTGGCATTTTCGGGGATACTGGGGTGCACGGGTGATACCTCGCTCTTGGCCGCGATGGTTGTATCCGTTGCTGGCCCTCAGTGGGCCGGGTGGGCCCATTTGGGCGCCGGGCGGGACTCGCAAGCGCCCCCAGTGGGCCGATCCTCTCGGGTGGGCCGGGTTTCGTACCCGATTCTGGCAGCTGTGGCGACCCTCCCCTCGCCTGTAGCCAGGGAAATGCTTGGGGGCTGGTTTCCCCCCGTGCTAAAATGCCTCTGTGGGATAGTGTTTCTTTGAGTCTGATGTCAGGAACCCTGGCAAACATTTGAAATTGAGGATGGAGCCTGTGTACGTTCGCTTCCCAACCTTGCACGATCTTAACGCGTGTTTTCAGCTTGACGGTCTGGTGGAGACAACGCACGTCTGGCAGGTACAGCGTACGGGGCAGGGAGACCGATTCCGGGTGACCTTTCAACGGGTACGCCTTCCCCGGCCTTTGCGCCTACCTTACCCGGCCCCGGGTGATGCGTTGCGTCAGTGTTATGAGGTGCGTGAGGGTATCTGGGTAGCCATTGTGCAGGGTCAGGTGCGCGGTTTTGTGCAAGTGACGTGGGACACAGAGGAATCGCTGGGGTGGGTGCGTCATTTAGTGGTGGACCGGGCGTGGCGCGGGCAAGGGATCGGGACGGCGTTGTTGCGGCGGGTGGCCCAGGTGGCTCGGGATCGGGATGCCGATCGCCTGGTGGTTTGCGTCAACGCGAAGAACGATCCGGCTATCCAGTTCCTGCTCCGCCAGGGCTTCAGCTTCGTAGGCTATAACGAGGTGTTCTTTAATGAAGGGGACATGGCTATTTATCTGGGACGCTCGGTGTACCGGTGGGGATAAATGGGGATACCCATGATCGACGTTACTTCGTTGCTGGTGTTTGCCAACGAGCTGGTTACCGCGGCCACGACGATTTTAGCCTTCTCGCTGGCCGTGTACATTCTGTTCAATAACTTTCGGAGCCGGGTGGCGTGGGGCTTTCTGGCCCTTCTGGGCAGTCTGCTGGTGGTTTATGTGGGCGACCTGGTGGTGCCCTACGTGACCAGCCCGGACCGTGCGCAGCGGTGGTTGCGGTTGCAATGGCTTGGTATTAGCCTAATGCCCGCGGCGTACCTGCACCTCTCCGATGCCGTGTTAACCACGGCCGGGCATCCCTCCCTGCCTCGTCGTACCGCAGTCATTGGGAGTTATGCCCTGAGTGCTTTTCTGGTAGCGTTGGCCTGGTTTAGCGACCTGGTCGTTCGTCCCGGCACGTATGTGCCCCCCATCAACCAGATGGCAGCAGGACCGTTGTTTTCCTTCTTCGCGGCGTATTACGCGTTTACCGTGTTGTACGGGACGTACACTATTTACCAGGCCCGCCAGCGTTCCCGAACCGTCGCGGCGAAACGTCGTATTACCCGAATGGCCTTCGCGTTTACGGTACCCGGTTTGGCCATTTTCCCCTACCTCATCCTGACACCGCAACGCACGCCGCCCTTGGTGTGGGGTGTCTTTCTCGTCACATTGCTGGGCAACCTGGTGGTGGCCCTGGCCCTTGTGGTCATGGCATATACGGTCGCGTATTACGGTGTCTTCACTCACGACCGGGTGGTGAAGCGCAACCTGGTCCGGTTCCTCCTGCAAGGGCCGGCGTTGGCGGTAGGGGTGGTGGTGTTAACGCTGACCCTGATGCGTTTGGACGCGGTGTTGGGTCTCCCCCGGACGTTGTTGGTGACCTTTGGGGTAGCCGGTTTTATCGTCATCGGCCAGGGAGTGTTGCAAGTTATCATGCCCTGGGTGCATCGGTTGGTATACACCCAGGACCGACAGGAGCTAGACTGGTTGGAGGAACTGGAAGGGCGGCTGTTGACCTCTTCGGATTTGCACCAGTACCTGACCAACGTGCTTATGTCGCTGTGTGAGGCCATGGGTGCGGATCGGGGGTTCATCGCCATTGCTGTGGAGGGCACGTGGCGCTTGCAGGCAGCTTACGGTCCGGTAGGGGAAGCACTGGACATACTCACTGCCCGACGGCTCGCCGAGGTGTTGCGGCGCATCCTGGACAATAATGCGCTCCTGGCCGAGTGGCCTTGGGTACCTGATGGTCCTTTTCTCATCGCGCCTCTCCACGCAGAGGATGACGGCATCATTGGGTTGGTGGGCGTGGGCGCCCAGCCCCCCTTGACTCTGGATGCCTCCGGTAAGGAACGCGTGCAGCGCTTGTTGGAGCAGGCCCGCGCGGCGGTAGCCGACTTTTACCTGCAACGTCAGATTTTTGCCCTGGTACAGGCTACGATGCCCACCATCGCTCGCCTACAGCGCGTGCATGGCCCGGTGCAGGCAGGGCAGGAGATGAGCCCGCTGGTCACCGGGAGTGAGGCGGACTTTGTGCAGTGGGTGCGTGATGCCCTGCGCCACTTCTGGGGAGGCCCAAAACTTCAGGAAAGCCCCCTGCTCAACTTACGGGTGGTGGCAGAAGAGGCCGAAGCACAGGGTACCCCGCGCACGCGAGCCCTTCAGCAGGTCTTGTTGCGAGCCATCGAACGCTTACGCCCTGAAGGACAACGGCAAATGACCACCTCTGAATGGCTGTTGTACAACATTCTGGAGTTGAAATTCATTCAGGGCAAGCGCGTTCGCGAAATTGCACAACGGTTGGCCATGAGTGAGTCCGACCTGTACCGCAAGCAGCGTGTGGCCATTGCAGAGGTGGCCCGTATTCTGCGCGAGATGGAGGCCGAACGGGTGCTGCCACGAGAGTCAATCCTTACCGAGGACACTGCGCCCCCCTCTGAAAGTAACGGGTCCTCCCGGTAAATCGACCGCTATCCTCACACGTGCAACGCTTCAACCACCTTGCGCACGCCTCGCACAATGGCGGCCAAGTCTTCCTGGGAGAGGCCCGGGTGTACGGGCAGGGAGAACACCCGTCGGCTGAGCGATTCCGCTACCGGAAGTTGCCACGAGCCGTATGTCTCCCGGTACAGGGGTTGGTGGTGCAAAGGACGAGGGTAATGAACCCCCACGCCGATGTTCTCCGCCCGCAGGAGGGCCACAAAGGTATCCCGGTCCTGGGTGAAATGCTCAGGGGATAAGGCCACGGTCAACAGGTTATAACTGTGTTCGCCACCGGGCTGTTCTTGCTGGATGTGCAGTCCGGGCAGGGTTTGCAAAGCTCGGATGAGGTATTGCGCGTGGGCGCGGCGTCGCGCGATCCATGTGGGCAGACGGGTAAGCTGCCGTAGCCCTAGCGCGGCCATCACGTCCGTCAGACGGTAGTTGTACCCTAGACAGACGTGCTCGTACCGGTCAACCTGCCCGTGATCGCGTAGCCGCCGGCATCGGGTGTACAGTTCTGGATCGTTGGTGGTGATCATACCCCCCTCCCCGGTGGTCATGTTCTTTGTAGGGTAGAAGGAATAACACACAAGGTCATCCAGCGCGCCCACGTCTTGACCCTGGTAACGGGCGCCGTGGGCTTGGGCCGCGTCCCAGATGATGGTTAGGCCGTATTCTTGGGCCAACGCCTGGATCGCGGCCACATCTGCCGGGTTACCAAAGAGATGTACGGCCGCGATGGCACGGGTACGGGGCGTGATGCGGCGCCGGGCGTCTTCCACGTCCAAGGTGAAGGTGTCCGGACGGACATCGCAGAAGACCGGACGTGCCCCTACGGCTGAGACCATGCTGGCGGTGGCAATGAACGTGAAGGCAGGCACCAGAACTTCATCGCCCGGTGCCAACACAGCAGCGTAGGCCACGTGGAGGGCGGCGGTGCCGGAGCTGACGCTTATGGCGTAGCGGGCGCCCACCTGGGCGGCAAAGGCTTCCTCGAACGCCTCGCACACCCGCCCCGCGCGCAGGTGTCCGGAACGGAGCACCTCCACCACTGCGGCGATATCCTCGTCGTCCAGGAGGACCTGGGCGACCGGAATGGGGTGGGGACTACTGGGGGAACCGCCGTAGGCTGCCAGTTGTTGCCAACGCTCAGGTAAAGGGGCCGATGTCTCACTCATGTTGAGCTCCTTGATTGTACGCTTGGTGGCTTGGTGTGTCGGTTTGGGTGATTTTAAGGATACCGCCACCGGCTCAGGGAGGGAAGAGGCACGTGCTGCCTGGCAGGGCAGGCTCTGCTTGAGCCCGACTGCGTGGGTGGGACACACGTCAGGCCACGCTGTGCTATAATGGAGGGCTGCTACAACGTCCCGGGGCAAGCCTGCCCGCCGGGCACCGGAGGGAGGAGTGTGCGACATGGCGCGTCAGGCAACGGTCGAACGGCGCACGCGTGAGACTCACGTGCGCGTTCAACTGCGGGTGGATGGTACCGGTCACGCTGAAGTAGATACAGGTATCGGTTTTTACGACCACATGTGGACACTCTTTGCCGCGCATGGACTGTTTGACCTTACGATCGCGGCTGAAGGGGACCTGCACGTGGATGAACATCACACGGTGGAGGATGTGGCCATCTGTGTGGGGCAGGCATTGCATCAGGCGTTGGGTGACCGGCGGGGCATTGTTCGGACCGCGCATGTGTACGTGCCCATGGACGAGGCCCTGGCCCGGGTGGTGGTGGATCTGGGCGGGCGACCGTACGCGGTTTTCGAAGCTCAGTGGCATACCCCGCGGGTCGGGGGCCTAAGCACGGACGTGATATTCCACATCTTTGAAACCCTGGCCGTGCACGGTCGGATGAACTTACACGCGCACGTTCTTTATGGTCGAAATGATCATCATCAGGTGGAGGCCCTGTTCAAAGCCCTGGGCCGGGCTCTTGACGCGGCCACTCGCCTGGACGAGCGACGGCAAGATATTCCCTCTACCAAAGGAATGCTGGTGTGAGGCGGTGGATTAGCGCTGTTATCCCGTCCTGTGGTGTCTGCGCGATAGGGGTGCTCCTTGCCCTGGCACCTGCCCTGTGGCCCCTCTTCCGGCCGGGACTGTGGGCTGCTCACGACATGTTCCATCACCTGTTTCGGGTGGTGGAGCTGGATTTGGTCCTTCGGGGAGGGGTATTATATGCCCGCTGGTTGCCAGATTTGGGGTTCTTCTACGGTTATCCGGTGTTGAACTTCTACGCGCCTCTCACGTACTATCTAACCGTGCTCTGGCGGTGGCTGGGCCTGGGGTACGGTATTGCGTTGAAGGTGAGTTATGGACTTTCCTTCCTGGGAGCTGCGTGGGGGGCTTACCGGTGGGCACGGGATGTATGGTCTCCTTGGGCCGCTCTGTGGGTAGCCATTGCTTACACGTATGTACCTTATCACCTGGCCAACGCGTACGTGCGGGGCGCGCTGGCCGAGCATTGGGCACAAGCTTTGGCCCCCTGGTTGTTCTGGTGGGTGGGTCGTATGGCTCGGGGACAGCCGCGCGGGGGATGGGCGATACTGGGCGGGTTGGGTGCTCTCCTGGTAATGACCCACAATTTGAGCGCGATGGTGTTCCTGCCTGCAAGCGGGGTGTACTTCCTGTGGTGGCTGGGCGTGAGTCGGGATGGGGCCCGGTGGTCGCGGGTGAGGCATGCATTGGCCGGTTTCCTGCTGGCTGTTGCCCTCAGCGCGATATACTGGTTACCCGCTTTGTCGGAAGTGTCCTGGATCCGTGCCGGCCAGGTGGCCTCTCAGGTGGTCGATCACGTCCGGCAGTTAGCGGCCGGTAGCGCGCTGCTCTCCCCATATTGGGTGTATCGTTATTATCCGGCCCAAGGAGTGCCCTTTGAACATCCCCTGGGTCGATGGCAGGTGATAATGGTGCTTCTGGGGGTGGCCGTGTTCTTTGGGCAGTGGCGTCGCTGGGCGCGCGCCCAGCGATATTGGTTGGCCATCGCCGGTGTATTGTTGATGGCGAGCATTTTGTTGATGTCTCGCCTCAGCGCGGTGGTGTGGTCTTCCGTGCCCTTTCTGGCCTTCTTACAGTTTCCCTGGCGGTTACAGGGTTTGGTAGCTTTGATGACCGCGGCCTGGGCAGCTCCTTTGGCCGAACTTGTCCATCCCAGGAAGTCGGTCGCGGACGGACGTCGCTTCACAGTGGCGATGAGTGGGATGTTGGTTTTCCTGGGCCTGTGGGTGGGTACCTCCATGCCTTACCTGCCACGAGAGCGGCTGAGTTGGCCCGGTTCAGAGGCCCGTCCGGTGGAGGAGCGGGACCTCGTGTTTTGGGGAATGGCTCAGTATGATTTTCTGAACGGGCTGTGGGCGCGCGAGTACGGTGATCCTTGGCTGATGGAGTATCTGCCGGTAACGGTGCAGGTGCCCCGGGAAGCGTTCTGGCTGCCGGCGTCTGCCCAGGAAGTGGAGGATGTCGTGTACACGCCTCCTGAGGTCGTGCGCGTTGTCCGACAGTGTCCGACGGCTTTTGAGCTGGAGGTACGGGCGACCGTTTCCACTTTCTTGCGCTGGCATCAGTTCTGGTTCCCCGGTTGGCGGGCAACGGTAGACGGTGAGGAGGTGACGGTGACACCCTCACCGAGATTAGGGCTGGTGACATTTCCGGTGCCTGCGGGGGAGCATCGCATTCGGGTGTGGTTCGGGGAGACCGCGGCACGGCGTTGGGGACGGTGGAGCACCCTGGTAAGCCTGGGAGTGCTGGCTCTGGGTTTATGGCGCGGGGGGCGTCGGGGAGTGGTGGCCGTGCTTGTAGGGAGTGCTCTGGTGTGGGGAGCGTTGTGGACATGGCAGAACGCCCGTGCGTCCACGTGTGTGACCCCGGAGCCGGCTTGGTTTGTGATCGGTGAGCGGGTGGCTTATCTGGGTTGCGCGACGCGGCGCAACGTCACGCCCACACCGGATCGGGTTGTCATTACCCCGTACTGGCTAGCCCTCGCGACGGTGCCGGAGGACTGGAAATCCTTCGTCCACTTGCTGGACAGCGAGGGCAATGTTCTGGCCCAGAACGATGCCTATCCGGTGGAGAATTTCTCTCCCCCCACGCGCTGGGAGGTGGGGGAGATTGTGCCCGACGTGCACACGGTCGCGTTGCCCTCCCCTGAGGCGCGGTGGGAACGGGTGCGGTTGGGGTTGTACCGTTTCTCCGGGCAAGTGGAAAATTTGCCCTGGCGGGGGGCCAACGGGGAAAATGCAGGCACTGCCGGAGTGGTGAGATGTCAGACCCCATGACGTCCTGAACCGTACAGGAGTAGGAGGGTGCATGTCCGAGGCGCGGACAAAGGGAAAACGCCCATCGGAATCCGCGGTGGTCATATCCCGGCTGATGAATCCGTCCGACGCGAATCCGCTTGGGATAGTGCACGGCGGTGAGATCTTGAAAATGGTGGATGAAGCCGGTGGCCTGTCGGCCATGCGGCATGCCCGCAGCCCTGTGGTAACGGTGCGGTTGGATTCCATGACCTTCCTTGAGCCCATTTACGTGGGCGATCTGGTCATCGTTAAAGCTATGGTCAACTGGGTAGGGCGTACCTCCATGGAGGTAGGCATTCGCGTGGAGGCAGAAAATCCCGTGACCGGCCAACGTACTCATACGAATTCCGCGTACGCGGTGTACGTGGCTCTGGATGATCAAGGCCGCCCTAAGCCGGTGCCCCCGCTCATCCTGGAGACGGAGGAAGAAAAACGCCGCTGGCGGGAGGCCGAGGAACGGCAGCAAATACGTCTTTCCCAACGTCGGGCCAAAGAACGCTTATCTTCTAACCGTTGAAGGTGGGAAGCGGTGCGGGGATGAGGTATGATAGCCGTTGTCAACTATGATGTGGGCAACATTCGCAGCGTGGAGAAGGCCTTTCAACGAGCGGTAAAGGACACCGGGCACGAGGTGATCGTGACCGCGGATCCTGAGGTGATTCTGCGGGCGGATGGGGTGGTGTTGCCGGGGGTGGGCGCCTTTGGCGCCTGCATGACCAATTTGCAGCGATTTGGCCTTGAGCCCGTGGTGCGCGAGGTCATTGGCCGTGGCACGCCGTTATTGGGCATTTGTGTGGGGATGCAGATGCTCTTCGAGGAGAGCGAGGAAATGGGGTGCTGGTCCGGTCTGGGCATATTACCGGGCCGGGTTCGTCGATTCCCCGACACGCTGCGGGTGCCTCAGATTGGGTGGAATCAGTTACACCATGCGGGTACCGACCCCCTTTTGGCCGGCATTCCGGACGGCGCGTACGCGTACTTTGTTCATTCCTACTATTGCGACGCCGCCAATCCGGCAGATGTGGTGGCCACGACGGATTACGGTTTTCGCTATCCCTCGGTAGTGCACAGGGCCAATGTGTGGGGGGTCCAGTTTCACCCGGAGAAAAGTCACCGCGTTGGGTTGCGCATCCTGCGCAATTTTGTCCTAAACATTGTGGCAGGAGTTGAGCGAACATGATGAAGATAGAATTCCTGGGCACTGCAGGCGCCATTCCTACCCCGCGACCGGGATGCCATTGTGAGCTATGTGAGCGGGCGCGACGTTATGGCCCACCGCACGCACGCATGGGGCCATCCCTGTTCGTGCACGGGCCGGATATCCTGATCGATACCCCGGAGGAGATTCGTCTCCAGTTGAACCGGGCAGGGATTGACCACATTGCCGCTTGTTTGTACTCCCACTGGCATCCCGACCACACCATGGGACGTCGGGTGTGGGAGACCATGAACATGGACTTCCGGCAGTGGCCGCGACAGCCTCGGTGTACGCCCATTTACTTGCCGGAGCGGGTAGCCGCAGATTTTAAAGTCTGGTTGGGGCTGGATGAACACTTTTCCTACATGCAGCGCCATGGTACGGTGGAATTGCGGATCATACCGGATGGGGAAAGCGTGACCATTAATGGGGTGCGGGTAACCCCCATTCCCCTGGCCGCGGCGTATGTGTATGCCTTCCTCCTGGAACAGAACGGCCGTCGGGTGTTCATAGCCATGGACGAGCTCGTGGGGTGGTCCCCGGCCGAGGAGCTCCGTGGGTGTGACCTGGCTATCGTACCCACCGGGATTTTCGAGTTCGATTTCTTCACCGGGGAACGCCGTATTCCCGTTGATCATCCGGTGTTAAAGAGCGAGGCCACGTTCCGTCAGACCCTGGAGATGGTCCACCAGTTGGCCCCGCGCCGGGTGATTTTTACCCACATCGAAGAGCCGGATGGTAACACGGTAGAGGATCTGGCACGCATTGCGCAGGTGTTGCGCGACCGAGAGGGATGGGATGTGACCTTTGCCTTTGACACAATGGTAGTCACGGTAGAATGAGGGGTAACCACATCGGGGGAAACCATGTCACGACCATTTGATGCCATCGTTATTGGCGCGGGTATTATGGGATGCAGCACCGCGTACGAGCTGGCCCGGCGTGGGCTAAAGGTCGCGGTGCTGGAACGGGCACACATCGGTGCCGGCTCAACGGGCCGCTCCTCGGCTATCATCCGACAACATTATTCCAACGAGATCACCGCCCGCATGGCGTTGTACAGTTTGCGGGTCTTTCAGCATTTTGATGATGCCGTAGGGGGGGAATGTGGCTTTCGCATGACCGGTTTTCTCGTGCTGGTTCCGGCCCGGGACGTGGACGGGTTGCGCATGAATGTGGAGCTCCAACAAAAGGTGGGCATCCGTACCGAAATTATCCCACCGGAAGCGGCCAAGGAGTACATGCCTGGCCTGTATGTGGCGGATCTGGTCGCCGCGGCGTATGAGCCTGAAGCGGGGTACGCCGATCCCAACTTGACGGTCAACAGCTATGCGGCTGCAGCCCGTCGCCATGGGGCCAAAATTTTCCAGGACGAGCCGGTGAAAGGGATTAGGCTGGGCGAGGATGGCATTGTTCGGGTGGAGAGCAAGCGGGAACGCTGGGAAGCCCCCATTGTGGTCAACACGGCCGGTCCGTGGGCTGCCCGCATCGCCCACATGGTCGGGGTGGACGTTCCCATCAACCCCTGTCGTGTGCAGGTCGCCTTCTTCCGACGGCCTCCCGGTCATGAGGCTCCTCATCCTGTGGTTGCGGATTTTATCAATGCGACCTACTTCCGGGATGAGACCGGTGGCCAAACTTTGGTGGGCCTTATCGATCCCGCCGAAGCAGACAATGTGGTGGATCCGGACGATTACAAAGAACAGGTGGACCCGGATTTCATCCTGGACGTAGGGGAAAAGCTAAGCCGACGATACCCCGCGATGGAGCACAGTGAAAGCACCGGCGGCTATGCCGCGCTGTATGCTATCACGCCTGATTGGCACCCGGTGGTGGACGAGCTGGTGCCGGGCAGTGGGTTTTACATCTGTGCCGGTTTCAGCGGCCACGGGTTTAAGTTGGGGCCGGCAGTAGGGGTAATGATGGCCGACAGGGTGCTGGGAGAAGACGATCCCCTCTTCGACGCTCACTTTTTCCGCCTCCGGCGGTACGAGGAAGGAGAACCGGTACGGGGCGCATACGAGTACAGTATCGCCGGGTAGAGTGAAGTGACGTAACAAGTCGGCCACGCACTCTCGGGGGAGCCCTTTGGGGCTCCCCCGACTTTTGCGGAAGATCTCGTGGCGAAGGGCACGGCTGTCAAATAACGCCCAGCGCCCGTCCGACCCGGGCGAACGCCTCCAGGCCGAAATCCAGGTCTGCCTTACTGTGGGAAGCGGATATCATCACCCGGATGCGGGCTTTCCCTAAGGGGACAGTAGGGTACGCGATGGCTGTGGCAAACACGCCTTCCGCAAACAACCGGCGGCTGAACTCCTGAGTCAGTTGTTCGTCGCCCAGCATCACCGGGGTGATAGGCGTTACACTCTGGCCGATGTCAAAGCCCAGGGCGGTCATCTGCGCTTTGAAGTAGCGGGTATTTTCCCACAAGCGGTCCACCAGTTCGGTGCTTTCCTGAAGGATGCGCACCGCGGCCAGACAGGCCGCGGTATCGGGCACGGTCATGGCGGAGGAGAAGAGGAAGGGACGGGCACGTTGGCGCAGCCATGCAATGATCTTTTCCCTGCCTGCCACGTATCCGCCCACCACGCCAAAGGCTTTGGACATGGTGCCCACTTCGATGTCCACCTGGCCTTGCAGGCCGAAGTGGTGCACGATACCCCGTCCTCCGTGTCCCAGCACCCCTTCGCCGTGGGCGTCGTCCACCATCAGCATGCATTCGAACTCTCGTGCCAGCGCGACCAGCTCGGGCAGGGGAGCAATATCGCCGTCCATACTGAACACGCCGTCGGTGACAATGAGGGCCCGTCGGAAGCGATCGCGGTGTGCTTCCAGGAGACCTCTAAGCGCTTGGACATCGTTGTGGGGATAGCGAACGATCTCGGCCCGGCTCAGGCGACAGCCGTCGATGATGCTTGCGTGGTTCAGCTCGTCGGAGAAGATACCATCACCCCGGCCCACAAGGGCGGGAATGGTGGCAAGGTTTGCCTTGAAGCCGGATTGGAAGGAGAGGGCTGCTTCGGTCTCCTTAAACGCCGCCAGGGCCTCCTCCAGCTCCACGTGTAGCTGCATTGTGCCGGCAATGGTGCGCACTGCAGCCGGGCCGATGCCGTATCGGTCGATGGCCTCCTTTGCCGCCGCAACCAGGCGTGGGTCGTTGGCTAAACCCAAATAATTGTTGGAACAGAAATTCAGCACCCGCTTGCCGTCCACCACCAGCCACGGCCCCTGAGGTGACGCCACGGTGCGGATGGTGATGTACAGCCCGCGGCGGTGGAGATCTTCCAGAGCTTCGTCGATCCAGTTCAACGTCTCGGCCATAGGAGTTTTCCTCCTTTTCGGGGGTGGTCTCAAGACTGAGGCAATAGAACCACTTTGCCGCTTTCACCGGATGCCATCACCGTGAGCGCGTGCTCAAACTGTTCGAGGGGGAAGGTATGCGTGACAACGGCCTCGAGGTTGATGGCATGGCTGCGCAGGAGCCCGCGCATCTGGTACCAGGTTTCCCACAGACGACGTCCAATAATGCCGTGGACGGTGATGCCTTTGAAGATAATCCAGTTGTTTATATCCAGCCGCACCGGTTCTGGGGGCAATCCCAGTAGTGCGACGTCCCCTCCTGGCTTGAGCACCTGAAAACCTTGGGTGATAGCCGACGGAGCGCCGGACATTTCCAGCCACACGTCCACGCCTTCACCGTCGGTTAGCTCCATGATCCGCTGGACCACCTCCTCCCGTTGGGCGTTCAGGGTTACGTCCGCTCCCATAGCGCGGGCGAGGTGCAAGCGGTAGTCGGTGATGTCGGTGGCGTAAATGGCGCGGGCCCCTATTGCCCGTGCCACCGCGATAGCCATGACACCCACCGGCCCGCAGCCGGTGACCAGCACCTTTTTCGCCCGGAGATCCACTGCAAACGCAGTGTGCACGGCATTGCCCAGGTTTTCTTCCAACGTGGCGATGTGTGGTGGCACATCGGGTGGGTTAGGCCACACGTTCTCCGCAGGCACGGCCACATACTCCGCCCACGCGCCGTCCCGGTCTACACCGATAATCTGGGTGTTAGGACACAAGTGACCCCGGCCCGTGCGGCAATACGCGCAAGCGCCGCACACTACGTGGCTCTCCACCGAGACGTAGTCCCCTTCGTGCACGGTGTGAACCTCCGACCCCACGGCGACCACGTCACCACAAAACTCGTGCCCGATGATCAGCGGAGGCCGGATGCGACTTTGTGCCCACGGGTCCCAGCGGTGAATGTGGAGGTCGGTGCCACAGATGGAGGCGGCACGCACCTTAATGAGCACATCACGAGGGCCAATACGGGGTACATCCACTACGGCCAGCTCCAGGCCGGGGCCTGGCCGCGCTTTGATGACGGCTCGCATCTTTGCCGGGATACTCATCGTCCTCTCCTTTGAGAGACTTGGCATATGCCCGAACGCGTCTCTGCTGTCCGGGCCATCGTCTAGTTTATCATTCTCCATCAGGGCCATGCAAAGCCCCATGAGGCCTTGAGGGCCGCCCGTTTCCCAAGGTGCCGGCTCGGCCCGTTGCACCACAGGGTGCCTCGAGCGTGTCCCCCACACGCTTGCAAATTTTCCCCAGAGCGCTTTTTCGTGGTATATTTCTCAAGTTGGAACATCATCTTGTGTCATCGTGGGGCGGTGGCGGAACTGGTAGACGCGGGGGACTTAAAATCCTCTGGGGTGCCCCGTGTGGGTTCGAGTCCCACCCGCCCCATTTCTTTGCTTGCGGGCCGGTGCGCATCCGGCAGCGCCTGGAAGATGGCGGTTACCCGGTGGGAAGTCTGCTCCCGGGACGTGCCAACCGCGGGTGGGAAATTGTGTCCCCGCGGGCTTCGTGGTATACGTGTACAGTCATCCTTTCTGCCTTTGGCCGTCCCCACCAGGGGAAGGGACAGGTAGTGGTCCGTTGGACACGGTGAGATAGGACCTCGGAGCCCATCCCCGGGGGATTTGACCGAAGGCAAACCCGGAGAAAGGAGGTACAGGTTCCGTGCGCGAATACGAGATGGTGTTCATTGCCCGACCTCAGTTGGAGGGCGACGCGCTCCAGCAGGTCATCGATCGACTACACACGCTCATCAACGACCGTGGTGAGGTCCTTGAGACCGACGTGTGGGGGAAACGTTCGCTGGCGTATCCCATCGCCAAAGAGCGGGAGGGAATTTACTTCCTCATCCGTGCGCGTCTCCAGCCTGACCGGGTAGCGGAGTTCGATCGTCAGCTACGCTTTATGGACCAAATTATCCGCCATCTGATAGTGCGTGTGCCGGAATAAGTCATGACCGTGTGGCGCGATGGGTTGAGGGCACAAGAGGAGTAAGCCAATGTCTCGGGGGCTGAACAAGGTGATGGTGATAGGCAACCTGGGGCGCGACCCGGAGATGCGGTATACCCCCAGCGGCAAACCGGTCACCCACTTTCCGGTGGCCACCACCCGCATGTGGGTCACCTCAGATGGGGAGCGCCGGGAAGCAACCGAGTGGTTTAACGTGGTCGCGTGGGGCAATCTGGCCGAGATCTGTAACCAGTACCTGCGCAAGGGTTCCCGGGTCTACGTGGAAGGACACCTGCAAACCCGTTCGTGGGAGGACGCGGAGGGGCGGCGGCATTATCGCACCGAGCTGGTCGCTACAGAAATGATAATCCTCGACCAGCACCGAAGCAGCGCACCTTCCTACTCGGACCGGGACATCCCGGAAGAGGATGACCTGGCCTTCTGAAGGATAATCGAGTTCAACCTGCGATAGAGGGAGTACAAACGATGGCAGAGACAACCCAGGCACAATCGCATCAGGCGACACAACCGATCCGACGCCCACGGCGTCGGCGGAAGGTGTGTCCCTTCTGCATGGAAGGGGTCAAGTACATTGATTACAAGAATCCGGACATCCTCTGGCCGTACCTGGACGAGCTGGGCATGATCATGGGCCGGCGTAAAACAGGGGTGTGCGCTAAGCATCAGCGCCGCCTGGCCGTGGCCATCAAGCGGGCGCGCCATTTGGCCCTTTTGCCCTTTGCGCCGGAACACCTGCGGGGCATGGACCTGGAGCGCTGAGGCGTGTGTGCTCGCCCGTGGACATGAAATGGCTCCGGGGGCTGAGACACACCGCTTGCTCAGCCCCCTCGCTGATCCCTTTCGGGCGTGTAAGGTATAAGCCCTCTTGCCAGGCACCACCCAAGAGGGGGAGATTCCCCTGATATCCCTGAAAAGAGAGGTGTAGTACATCCATGGCCAAGCCCAAGCGGAAACCCCAAAAGGCACAGCGACGTGAAACCCGCAAACAGGTGCGCCTGCGCCGTCATGAACAGGAACAACGGAAATGGCTCCTCATCGGACTTACCATCCTGGCCGTGTTGGTCGTCGGCATCCTCGCCTGGGGGGCGGTGGACCAGCTTGTCCTGACGCCACGTTCCCCCATCGCGGTGGTGGAAGGCACACCCATTCGCACCGACGCATTTCAGCGCCGTCTGGCGTATGAGCGCCAGGACCTGCTGCGTCAGCTGCGACAATGGCAGGATTTTCAGGCACAGTTTGACCCTCAGGGTCAAAATCCCTTCCTGCTCCAACAGATCCAGCAGCTGGCCACTCAGATTGATGATGTGGAAGGGCTGAGCCTGGACGTTTTGGACCAGATGATCGATGAAATTCTTATTCGTCAAGAGGCGGCCGCACGGGGCATCACCGCGGATCCGGATGAAGTGCAGCGACGTATTGAACAGTTCTTCGGCTTTGACCGCGACGCCCTTCGGGCTACGCCTGTACCCACGCCGACGCCGGTGCCGACGGCTACTCTTACCGCGACAACGACAATCACACCTACGGCAACGCCTATTCCCACCCCTACGCCCATGAGCGAAGAGGATTTCCAGCGCCTTTACCAGGAGTTCCTCCAGCAGGTGCAGGATCAAGCCCTGGGGTTTAGCGAGGCAGAGTTCCGCAGTCTGTTCGAAATCGAAATCCTCCGGGAGAAGCTAACGGAGGTCATATGTGCGGACGTGCCCACCACAGAAGAGGCGGTGCGGGCCCGGCACATTCTGATCGCGGTGGAGACGCCTACGCCGGAGCCCGTCGAGGAGGGCACGCCGACACCCACACCGGACCCGGGAGCACAAGAGCGGGCTGAGGAAGAGGCCCGGAAGAAGGCGGAAGAGATCAAGGCGCGCCTGGAGGCCGGGGAGGACTTCGCAGAACTGGCCCGGGAATTCTCCGATGATCCCGTCTCGGCAGAGAACGGCGGCGATCTGGGATGGTTTGGCCGGGGAGTGATGGTGCCGGAATTCGAGGAAGTGGCCTTCTCCTTGGAGCCAGGCGAGATCAGTGACCCCGTGCGTACACCCTTCGGTTACCACATTATCCAGGTGCTGGAGAAGGATCCGAATCGTCCTCGGGACGAGAGGGCCATCCAGGTGGACAAACAGCGGTGTTTTGAGGACTGGCTGGCCCAACGTCGGACAGAGGTGGAGATTGAACGGTTTTGGTCTCCGGCTAAGATCCCGGCCCAGCTGCGAGAATCCCCCTTTACCGGACGGTAATGTAGTGTCCTTTCGTTGACCTGAGGGGGAGGCCTCCGCGGAGGTGTTCCCCCTCAGGTAAATCAGGCCCGTTCTCGACGAGCTTCCAGCACGTTGGGGAGCTGTTCCAGCTGGTTCAGTATGCGGCTGATCTGGCCTGCGTGGGCAATTTCCAGGGTGATTTGAATCTCCGCGGTCTGTTTGGCCGGGTCTGTGTGCGTGTAAGCGTCCGCGATGTTGATGCCCTCGTTGGAGACAATGGTGGAGATGTCCCGTAACAGGCCGGGTCGATCCAGGGCCAGGATGTGAATGCGCACCGGATAGGTGTTGCCCCGTTTTGCCGGCCACGAGACATCGATGAGGCGGTCCTTATCCAGCCCTTTCAGCACGTTGGGACAGTCCTTGCGGTGAAGGGTAATGCCTCGTCCCCGGGTAATGTAGCCCACCACATCCTCCCCCGGTACAGGATGACAGCAGCGAGCAGGGGTGATGAGCAACCCCGTGGTGCCACCGGCGATAACATCCTCAACGGTGGGGACCGAAGTGTGACGCGTGGTCTCGGTGAGGGCTCGCTCGAGGGCTTGTTGTTGGCGTTCTTTTTCCTCCTCCTGGAGAAGGCGATCGGCAACCTGCTGGGTGCTGATGTCGCCATACCCGATGGCGGCCAACAGCGCGTCCACGCTGTCGTAGCGCATCAGGCGGGCGATGTGCTCAAAGGATTCATTTTCCAGGCCCAGGCGTTTGAGTTCCCGTTCCAGCAGCGCACGGCCGTCCTGAATGGCCTGATCCCGTGCCTGTTTGCGGAACCATTGGCGGATCTTGCTGCGGGCGCGGGCTGTTTTCACGTACCCCAAGTGAGGGTTTAACCAGTCTCGGCTGGGGCCCCCGTGTTTGGCCGTGATAATTTCCACCTGATCACCGGTGCGTAACTGGTAATTGAGGGGCACCATTCGGCCGTTGACGCGCGCTCCCCGGCACCGGTGGCCGACGTCGGTGTGAATGTAATACGCAAAGTCGATGGGCGTAGCGCCTGCCGGAAGGTCGATGACATCCCCTTTGGGCGTGAACACGTATACCCGATCCGGGAAGACGTCCGTCTTGAGGGAGTCCACGAACTCCTTGGCGTCGGTGACTTCCTGGCGCCATTCGATGAGTTGGCGAATCCATGCAATGCGGTTCTCGAATGTGGGATCTGTTTTGACGCCGGCCTCTTTGTACCGCCAGTGAGCGGCGATGCCGTACTCTGCGTCCCGGTGCATGGCGTGGGTACGGATTTGCACTTCTAAGGGGATGCCCTTGGGGCCCACGACCGCGGTGTGCAGAGAGCGGTACATGTTCTCCTTGGGCCGGGCGATGTAGTCGTCGAACTCGCCGGGAATGGGGGTCCACAGGTTGTGGACAATACCGAGGGCCTGGTAGCACTCGGGAACGGTGCGTACCAAAATACGCACCGCGAGCACGTCGTAAATCTGATCGACGTCCACCCCCTTGCGTTGCATTTTGCGCCAGATGCTGTAGATGTGTTTGGGCCGTCCATACACCTCGGCTTCGATGCCTTCCTCGGCCAGCTTTTCCCGGAGGATGGAACACACCTGTCGAATATATTTTTCACGTTGGGCCCGTTTTTGTTGCAGTTTGTGCGCGATCTCCCGGTATTTGTCGGGGTGCAGGTAGCGGAAGGCCAGGTCCTCCAGTTGCCATTTAATTTGCCAGATGCCCAGTCGGTTAGCAAGGGGAGCAAAGATTTCCAGCGTTTCCTGGGCGATGGTTTTTTGTTTTTCGGGGGGCAAGGCTTCCAGGGTGCGCATGTTGTGGAGGCGGTCGGCCAGCTTGATGATCACCACGCGCACGTCGTTGATCATGGCCAGGAACATTTTGCGCAGGGATTCTGCCTTTTCCCGGTCGCGGAGGGCATCGGTGCGCGGCAGGGCGGTGACCATGCGCAGTTTGGTTACTCCGTCCACCAGGGCGGCAACGTTGTGACCGAATTCTCGCCGTACATCCTCCAGGGTAACGCCCGTGTCCTCGACCACGTCGTGGAGCAACGCGGCCGCCAGGGTTTCCGCGTCCATACCCAGTTCCGCCAGGATGGCGGCTACGGCCACCGGGTGTTGGATGTACGGTTCCCCTGACTTGCGCTTTTGGCCCTGGTGGGCCTTAGCGGCAAAGGCGTACGCGCGGCGGAGCAGTTGCAGGTCGTCCGCGGTGTATCGGTTGGGGAGGAGGTACCGCTGGAGCTCGGCGGGGAGGGGAGGCAGGACGTCGCGCGCCGGACGCGACCTGACACCGTCGCTCTCCTCGCTCGTTGACACCGGTACGGTCACGTGGGCCGTCTGGCCCGTGGCGGTGCTTTGCGCTGCATCATTCATAACAGATCCCCCCTTCACTCCCATCCCAACGGACACCGGCTACATAAGCATCTCCGGAACGGACAAGGGCCCCGCCGCCCCTTGCAAATTCTTTGGCCACGTCGTTCCGGCTGTGCTGTGTGGGCAGGGCTCTCCGGGCAAACCAACGGCAAAGGCTGTCTTCCCCAGGCCCATGGTGCCCGATAGGATGTCATGGGTACACCCCTTTTCCTAAGGTAACGACTGATTCACATTTTTGGATGGATTTGTCCGTGTGTGGTAGACCACCCAGTGATATGTTATCCTGTTGGAAAACAAAGGCGGCGGCGCCACCGTGATGGCGCCGCCGCCTTGTTCAGCTCAACTCTTCCAAGGGAACGGTCAAGCCTAGAATGTTATAGCCTGCGTCCACGTAAATGACCTCTCCGGTGACCGCGTTTGCCCAATCGGAGAGCAGCCAGAGAGCGGTTTTGCCAATGTCTTCCTGGGTGACGTTGCGTCGCAAGGGCGCCACCTTGCTGAAGTGGTGCAGCATCCGGCGGAACCCCGCCACACCGGAGGCGGAAAGGGTCTTGATAGGTCCGGCAGAGATGGCATTAACGCGAATGCCTTTAGGTCCCAGGTCGGCCGCCAGGTAGCGGACCGATGCTTCCAACGCGGCTTTGGCTACACCCATCACGTTATAATGGGGCATGACCTTCTCCGACCCGTAGTAGGTTAGGGTCAGGATGCTACCGCCGTTGGGCATAAGGGGTTCCGCGGCTCGGGTGAGGGCTACCAGGCTGTACACACTTACGTCCATCGCCAGGTGAAAACCATCCCGGCTGGTGTCCACGAAACGACCGTCCAGCTCTTCCCGTTTGGCGAAGGCAATCGCGTGTACCAGGAAGTCGATAGTGCCGTAGACCTCCTGCGCTTTGGCGAAGGCCCGTTCGATGTCCTCATCCCGAGTGACGTCGCAGGGTTCAATGTAGCGGGCGTTAAGGCTCTCCGCCAGGGGACGGACACGGCGTTCCAGCGCGGGACCTGCGTATGAGAAGCCCAGTTCCGCCCCTTCGGCCGCCAGAGCCTGGGCGATGCCCCAGGCGATGCTATATTTGTTGGCCACGCCGAAGATCAATCCTTTCTTACCCTCGAACAAACCCATGGAGGTCCCTCCTCCGTGTACAGGTTGGTTCTACCATGATACACCACACCGGACGTTCATCCCAAACCCGGACGACCACCAGTGTGCCGTTGGTTGGACCGGCGGTCTGCTGTGCGGTACATCGTGCGGTTCAAGG
>WFWT01000032.1 GCA_015490995.1 Anaerolineae bacterium
CCTACCCCCTGGCCTACATTGACACCAACTCCCCCTACTTTCTGGGACCGGGTCACTGTCTATCGACCTGAGCCGTTGAACACGCGCTGGCTTCCGCTGAGCTTGCTGATCACAGCCGGTTTGCTGGGGCTCCTTACACTTCTAATCATGGGGCGGGAGCATACACGATGACCTCGACTCGAACCGTGATCAACGTACCTCTCCCAGGGTCAAACCTTTTAAAACATCTTCGGACACCTTTAGGACAGGTGCTGATCCTTCTCGCGCTGGGGGCGGTGCACGTGCTCCTGTACCTCGTTTTCGTCCCTCCCTGGCAGTTTCCCGACGAACCCCGGCACTTTGAATATGTGCGTCTGTACGCGGACTTGGGTCGCCGCCCCTATGGTCGGGACAGAGATCCTGCCCTGGAAGAGGCCATTGTACACTCCATGGCTCAATTTGATTTCTGGCGCTTTGGATTTGCCAGTGTCAACTACGTACCCGAATCCCCGCCGCGTTTCAGGGACCTCTGGGGGGCAGCATATGCCCATGCCCTGTTTCAACCACCATTATATTACGCGCTAACTCGATATGCTATCCAACCTTTCCTCCAGGATTCCCTTATTCCTCAACTCTACGCAGCACGCCTGTTCTCGTGGCTTGTCGCTGTGTTCAATCTTGTTCTCATATACTTTATCGGCTATGCCCTGGGAAAACACCGTCTGGGCACCTTGATGCTCCTGTTTGCAGCTTTGTTACCAGGCCACGCGTTTATCAACGCTGCTGTAATTAACGATGTTCTGGCCGAGTTATGGGTGCTCTTCGCGCTACTGGCCGGCATAGTGCTTCTTGTCCGAGGTTGGCATCCCGTGCCTTTGGGCATTCTTTTGGTCAGCGTATTTCTGGGCCTCCTCACCAAGCGCACCACCTTGGTAACCGTGCCCTGGACCGGTTACGTGCTGTTGTACCTTCTGATTACGACCGTTCGTCGCCACCACCGCCTTCGACTATGGCTTGTAGGAACGGTGTTTGTGGCAGCCCTGGTCGTGGGCGCTGCGTTTGTCTATGTCTGGCAACAAGGGTTGATAGGCCTCCCACGGGACGCGTGGGAAAAGCTGATCACGGGCATCTATTGGCAAGAGGCGAAATCCCTACCTTGGGGACGATATTTCCACACCCTGTTCACCTCTTTTTGGGGACACTTTGGTTGGCTGAACGTTCCGTTGCCGAGCGTCGTTTACGTGATTCTCCTCCTGATGACAGGGGGCGCACTGGGGGGATGGGTCGTACATTGGTACGAGAGGGTTCGTGATGGCCGTCTGTGGACCCCGGGTGTAATCGTCGGGCTGGGCCTTATCCTGAGTGTGCTGGTTCAATGGGGCCTGGTGTTCGGCAAGGAGATTGTCTATGCTTACTTTGGAGGGCAGAGTTTGCCCCAAGGGCGCTATCTGTACCCCCTTCTGCCCGCCTACGCGCTCTTCTACCTCATTGGCTGGCGTCCCTGGTTACAACGCGTTCGGGTGCCGGAAGGCCTGTTCTGGAGCCTTGGTCTCCTCCTTCTGGCCACTTACGCGCTATTTCACCTCTTAAACACCTATTACACCATCCTTCCCTGACCTTCCCAGAACGCCATTGTTTCGCTCGCCATTTGTGCACGACCATTGAACGTGTTAAAATGGGACGTGGAGATACCCCCTTCCTTGGAGAGGCGTCTAGTCCGGTGGCAGGGCATATTTGACGACTCAAAACACTCAAGATAACTCACACCACCTCATCACACTGGGAGGACGTCAGATGGACCCCATGCAGGACATGGAAATGGAGCTGGACCTGCGTCACTACTGGGCTGTTATCCGGCGCTCGATGCCCCTGATTATCGCTACGACTGTGCTCGCTACCCTCACCGCCCTGGTGGTAAGCCTGAACATGACCCCGGTGTACAAAGCGACCGCTCAAGTGCGCATTCAGCAGGCCTCATCCCCCGCTGCTGTAGATACATACTCTGAGATCATTGCCAGTGAACGTCTTGCCCGCACGTATGCCAAACTGATGCTCGCCCGTCCCATCCTTGAACAAACGCTGGCCAAACTGGGCTTACAAGGGGCGGTGGATTTGGATACCTTGGAAGAGAACATCTCGGCCACACCTGTCCGGGACACCACACTCATCGAAATTTCGGTGGAGGATACCGACCCTCAGCGGGCAATTCTGCTGGCTAACACCATTCCGGAAGTCTTTGCCCGACACAACGAGAGCCTTCAGCGCAGTCGATTTGCCGAATCCAAACGTAACTTGGAAGAGCAATTGCGTGCCCTGGAGGAGGAGTTAGCTACTGTCCAGACACAGCTGGCCCAGCTCCGCCAGGAAGAGAACGCCGATCCGGCGGAAATACTGCGGTTGGAAGCCCAGGTGACTTCCCTTCAGACAAGCTACGCAAACCTTCTCCGGCAGTTTGAGGAAGTCCGCCTGGCAGAAGCACAGGCAGTGGATACTATCGTGCTCAGCGAGCCGGCAGTGGACGCGAACCGGGTACGCCCCCGTACCTTCCGAAACACCCTCTTAGCAGCGATAGTGGGGCTTATGTTAGGTCTGGGAGCAGCCTTCCTCATCGAATACCTCGACGACACGGTCAAAGTGCCGGATGAGATAGAACGGCGCTACAGAGTCCCTGTGCTGGCCGGCATTCCCAAAAGCGAGGAAAGTGAAGACGGTACCACCCACGAACACGCTCTCGTCGCTCTGCACAATGGCCAATCCCCTTCACCGGTCGCAGAGGCATTTCGGGTCCTGCGCACCAACGTACAGTTCGCCAGCGTAGACAGCGATGCCCGTACGTTGATGATCACCAGCCCCGAACCTGTTGAAGGCAAATCCTTTACAACAGCAAACTTGGCCATCGTCATGAGCCAAATGGAGCAACGCGTCCTGGTGGTTGACGCCGACCTCCGCAAGCCTCGTCAGCATAAGCTGTTCGGCTTGCCTAACACCGTTGGTCTTACGACGGCTCTTCTGGCCAAAGAAGAGGAGCTCTCCCTCCACGTGCAGGAGACGGAGGTCGAAAACTTGTGGGTCATGACCTCAGGACCGAAACCGCCCAACCCCGCGGAACTCTTAGGGTCCCGCAAGATGCGGGAGCTGATCTCGGCCCTGGTCCAACAATGGGATGTGGTGCTGTTCGATACACCCCCCATACTCGCCGCCACGGACGCCGCTGTCCTCTCACAGTACGTCGGGGGAGTGTTGGTTGTGTGTCGTTCGGGGGTCACCCGCCACCCAGCCTTGGAACACGCCCTGCAAGAGCTCGAACGGGTGAACGCGCGTATCTATGGTGTGGTCCTCAATGCGTTGCCCTCGCGACGTGATGGGTACCATTATTACTATTACTACCGATACTACCCCTATCGGTATGAGTACTACAGTGAGGATGGCCAAGAACCACAGCGTGTCCGTCGTCACTCACGCCAACGGAAAGGGCCCTTAACGCTACTCAAACGCGCGTTTCAACGAGAGGGGTAGGCCGCCGCGCGGTAGGCCCGCAGCATATGCGCGAGTGCTATGGCAACGACAGTTTAATGTCGAAAGTGACGTGTGCCGGTAAAGACCATAGCCACGCCTAAACGGTCTGCCGTTGCAATGACTTCGTCGTCACGCTTGGAACCGCCGGGCTGCACAACAGCCTTGACCCCCGCAGCGGCAGCCACCTCCACCCCATCGGGGAAGGGAAAGAACGCATCCGAGGCTAACACCGCACCGCGAGCACGGTCCCCTGCCTTCCACACGGCCAAGCGCACCGCGTCTACTCGACTCATCTGTCCCGCGCCAATACCCACTGTGGCCGTCCCCCGGGCCAACACAATCGCGTTGGACTTCACGTGTTTTACTACTCGCCAGGCAAAGCGCAGGCCCACCCACTCCTCTGGCGTAGGCGCACGTCGGGTTACAACCTGCCATTGCTCTCGGTGATCACTTTCATCTCCCTTATCGGACGTTTGCGCGAGCCATCCGGCCACGACGGTACGCCAGTTTACCTTTATATCAACCGGCCCAGCTTGCACCAACCGCAGGGAGCGTGATTTGCGTTGCAGAAGGGTCAAGGCTTCGGGCAAAAACTCAGGTGCCACCAACACTTCGATGAACAATTCCCGCATGGCTTCCGCAGTGGGCACGTCAAGCGGTTGGTTGACAGCGACAATGGACCCAAACGCGGACACCGAATCGGAAGCGAGGGCTTGCCGGTATGCGTCACACAGCGTGTCCGCCACCGCAGCCCCACATGGATTGCCATGCTTAACGATCACCACGGCCGGTCGTTCGCTGTCGAACTCTTGCACGGCCTGCCATGCCGCATCCAGATCCAGCCAATTGTTGTAAGACATCTCCTTACCGTGAAGCTGTCGAAAAGGTACAGGTACTCCCCAAGGGGTGTACAGGGCCGCCTGTTGGTGAGGATTTTCCCCGTAACGCAATGTTTGGGCTTTTTCCAATACAAGAATGAGCTCTTGAGGAAGGGAGGAAGCACCGTTACCGGTTTCCCCAAACCGCTCCAAATGTGCAGCGATCATCGCATCGTAGACGGCTGTGTGGTGAAAGGCTTTGGCGGCCAGTTTTCTCCGTTGTGTCTCATCCAGCGAATTCATGCTCAGAGCATCCGCCACCCACTCGTAATCGGCGGGATCGCACACCACCACCACGTGCTTATAATTCTTGGCCGCCGCGCGCAACAGGGCCACTCCGCCAATATCTATGAGCTCAAGCGCCTCTTCAAGACGCACCTCCCCTGTCTCCCACACGGAGCGAAATGGATAGAGGTTCACCACCACCACGTCAATGCGCGGAATATCATACCGCGCCATGACCTCGTTATCTTCCGGCGTACGACGGGAGAGGATCCCCCCATGAATGCGCGGGTGCAATGTCTTCACCCGCCCACCCAAGATCTCGGGGAAACCGGTTACCTCGCTCACGTCCACTACAGGCAAGTGAGCAGCCCGCAGGGTCTGAGCCGTTCCCCCACTGGCTAACAGGGTATATCCTAACCGGTGCAACTTCTGGGCGAAGGGAATTAACCCTTCCTTGTTGCTAACAGACAACAACGCCATACCCTGTTCGTGACACATGTCCTCCTCCACAATCACCGACGTTCAATTTTGCCATTCTAGTCTGTTCTCCACTACACTGAAGGACCATGAAACTCGAAATGTCATCCCCCACAAGCGTTGCACCATCGCCGGGGGCGGACTACGTGGTTCACTTAGACAACTTTGAAGGCCCCCTGGAACTGTTGCTTTACCTAATTGAACGCCAGGAACTGGACATCACCGCCGTCTCTATCGCCCGAGTAACCGACCAGTACCTGGAGTACCTGGCACAGGCTGAGGATGTATCTCCGGCCAAAATGGCCGACTTTGTAGCGATGGCGGCCCGGTTGCTGGTGATCAAATCACGCGCGCTGTTGCCCCAACCTCCAGCCCCGGAGGAAGCAGAAGAAGAAGATCCTGGCGACCTTTTAGCCCGTCAACTGCGGGAATACAAACGATTTCGCGACGTGGCCCAGTGGCTTCGCGAACGGGAGCGAGCACATCTTCGCTCCTTTGTGAGGGTGGCTCCCTTGCCCAAGGTGGAACGGCCTCTCGCGCTTGGAGCAACAGCAGTCACGGACCTAGCCCGTGCTTATCTGGAAGTGTTGGCCCGCCAGAACCCGGTCCCACCGGACACCACTGTAGTCACTCCGTACCCGATCACCATCGAGGATAAATTGGCTGAATTACGGACGCTCCTCCAACAACAGGGTCGCCTGGAATTTCGGCACATTTTACAACGCAGTCGTCACCGGCAAGAAATTATCGTCAGCTTTTTGGCGGTCCTAGAAATGGTGCGATTAGGTGAGGTCCACGTGGTTCAGGAAGGGCTCTTCCAACCCATCGTCATTCTGTGGACCACCGCCAATGAGGACGCCACCGGGCCAGCATCGCCAACCAATAATGCCGTGTCCTCATCGCCAACCAGGCCCCAAGGGCATCCATAGCCACATCTAGAAGACGCGGTGTTCGCCCCGGCACAAACGCTTGATGTATCTCATCGCTGATCCCGTACACCACACTGATAACGAAGGCCCAACGTGCCGCCCTGGAAGCGTCCATATCCCACACACGTAGAGCTTGCCACCACAACCCTGCCAGCACGGCGTACAACACCGCATGTCCCGCCTTCTTAAGGAACACATCCAGCCAGTACTCTGACACACCTGGCAGTTGGGGCTGCGCGGAAAGCCAGAAAATAAACCCCATCCACACCCAGGGCGCACCAATGCGTAACACCTTCACCATCTTTGCCTTCCTGTCACGCCCAATATAAGCGTTCAGAAACTTGCTTCTATGTCGCCTTTCAGCTCTCACCCCACTCCTTGGCACAGAACGGGACGACCAGCTCCGTTGCCGAACGCTCTCCCAATGTCACAACGCGGATAGTGTATCCCACAAGCCGGTAAGCCACAAAGTGACCAGCCGCGACATAACGGCGAACGCCCAACACACTGCACGGTTACCCCGACCAGGATGCCTTGACCGGCTCACGGCAACCACTCTTAGCCCCCCTGCGATTTGGAAATTTATCAGGCTTTTGGTAACCTTGGGACACAGGTGCGTCCGACAAACGTAGAACCTATTACAACACCGGCCTGCCTCGCCGCCGGAGGAGGGACATTAGTGGACATGGTCAAGTTGATCATGAGCTGGAACATTCGCCCCGGGCGGGAGCAGCCTTATTTTGAGTTCGTCGTCCAGGAATTTGCACCCGGCTTGATGCGCCTGGGCCTGCAAACAGTGGAGGTTCTCTACACCATCCACGGAGATGCGCCACAAATTGTGACCTACGTGGTGGCAAAGGACCTGGATACGCTGGAGCAAACGTTAACCAGTCCGGAATGGCGTGAATTGCACGAAAAGCTCATGGAATACGTTACCGATTATCACCAGAAAGTGGTCACTGCCCGCGGGCGACTTCAATTCTAAGCGCTTTATCCACCCGCAGATCGCCCCACACTGACCACCTGTTTTGTCAGCAAAATGTAAGGCCCCCATAACTCACTGTACTGCCCGACGTCCGTATATTATGACGTAGAGATATCCAGCAACACCCGATGTCGTCGGGTACTTGCCGTTCAATGCGAGGTTCAATGCGAGGATTTAGGTGGGTAACGCCGTTTCTGTTAATGATTATCAGCATCCTGACCGCGCGCTATGCGCTGGCGGTGGACGTTGGCTCACCCACCGATGACCCTGTTCTCCAACAAACAACCGCGGAAAACGCTATCACCCTCCAAATACGCCTCCCTACCCCCGAACAAGAGCTGGTCCCCGGTCCACAGGGCATCGTCACTGTCCTCCGCTTGCCAGGCTTTGAGCCCCTTTGGGTCCCCGGCAAGCCCCTCCTTCCTCATCGAACCGTCCTGTTAGGCATCCCACCGGGGGTGCAACCGGAACTGGAAATCCAAGTACAGGAGACGGAGACCATCGCCTTGCGCGCCGGTATCATGACAGCCCCTTGGCGCGCTCCTGAAGAACGTTCCGACGTTGCAGAACTAGAAGCCCTAGCCACGCCGTTGCGTTACGTGGGATCGGAACTCACTTTCCAGCAACCCGCTGCCACGACACCCCTTCATCCGTGGTCACTGTGTGCCATGACCCGTGTGTGTACAGCTCAACGCGGGGTATACCCTGCTCAGGTGGCCGCACTGGCCGGCACCGGCTATTTGCGAGACCAACGCTTCGTGCGCGTGGCCATCACCCCGGTACAGGTGGATCTGCGCCGTAATCGCTTGCAGGTTGTGCGTTCCATGACCCTCGTCATACGCTGGCAAGACCCGCCGGGCCCAACCGTCACGCCTGCCGAAGAGGGACCTTTTGAAGGAGTGCTGCGCTCCTACATCTTCAACTACGAAGAAGCCCGCCAGTGGCGCGATCCTCAGCGTGGCGCGGCCACTGTACGCCGCTCACAGCAGGGTGCCGTGCTGCGTGGCACTGCAGTGGACGCTGTAGAAACCTACAAGATCGTGGTCAACCGGGATGGCATGGTGTGGGTTGACGTCCCCACACTACGGGCAGCCGGTTTTCCGGTGGACACCGTTGACCCCCGTACCATTCACGTGCGCGAGGGAGAAACCGAAATCGCGATCTGGGTCGTCGGTGGGGAGGATGGGCGTTTGGATGACGAGGACGCCATCGTGTTTTATGGTCGGCGCACCCGCACCCGTTATACCGACGAGAACGTGTATTGGCTGTGGGCCGATGACACCCCAGGCCTACGTATGGAACAGCGCTTTCCTACCCCGGGTAACGGCAGAGCAGTCGATCGCTTCGCCTACCAAGCACACTTTGAGGAGGATAAAGTATATCTCAGCGAAGTGCCGCGTGAGGAAGGGGCAGATCATTGGTACTGGATGTACTACAGCGCCGGACGCCCCACCAGTCGCCCGGTGCGAGAAATTCCCTTCGATGCTCCTGGCCTGATTCCTGAGGGCACAGCTATCCTCCAACCCAACGTCCAGGCCACCACCTCCTCCTTCCTCATCAACCCGGACCATCACCTTCGCTTTTACATCAACGATGTGCTGGTAGGCGAGGCTTATTGGGATGGCGAACGTGCGTGGTCGGAACCGATGCCCTTCGATGCCTCTATCCTTCGGGAAGAGGGCAACATCTTCCGCCTGGAAAACGTGAACGATACCGGCGTCCAGGAGGACGTGGGGTACCTCAACTGGTTCCGGATCACCTACCCGCGACGCCTGGAGGCCCAGGAAGACACACTGACCTTCACGCTTACCGAAGAGGGGCTTGTCACCTTTACGGTAGAAGGATTTTCATCTCCTCCGTGGCTCTTTGAGGTCACCGACCCCCGCATGCCCCGACGTGTTATGATCTCTCCCCAAGGAACTCCTGCCGACGGGTACGCCCTGAACGTCACCCTATCACTGGACGGACAACACACCTTCTGGGCGGGCACAGCGGAGGCCATGGTACGTCCTTTACGGGTGGAAAAGGACACGCCCTCCGCGTGGCGGCGCCCTGATCACCAGGCGGATTACATCATCATCGCCCACGACGAGACATGGGAGGCAGCGGAGAGGCTGGCCCAGTATCGTGCCCAACAGGGATATCGGGTCGCCCTCGTCAACGTACAGGATATCTACGACGAATTCAACGGAGGGGTTCTCGCTGCCGAAGCCATTCGGGACTTCCTGGCTTACACTTACTATGAGTGGCAACCCCCGGCCCCTACGTTTGTCCTATTGGTGGGCGACGGCACATATGATTTCAAAAACAACGAAGGCACCAACACCCCTACCCTGGTACCCCCACTGCTCAAGTTGGTAGACCCCTTTATCGGCGAAACGGCCACCGACAACCGCTATGTCACCTTGAGCGGTGACGACCCCTTGCCCGACATGTTGATCGGTCGTCTGCCCGCTACCACCGCCGAAGAAGCGGACGTCATGGTGGATAAGATCATCCGATATGAAACGAACCCACCTCCAGGAGACTGGCGGATGCGCCTGGTGTTCGTCGCGGATAACCCTGACCAAGCAGGAGACTTCATCGAGCTCTCCGAACGGGTGATCACCGGTCCGACGCCGGAAACTTACCTGCCTTACGTGGAACGGATCTACCTGGGGGAGACCTACACGGATGTCTTTGAGGCTCGAGAAGCGGTTCAAAACGCGTTTAACCGAGGTGCCCTTCTGTTCAACTATATCGGACACGCAACCATCCCGTGGTGGGCTGCCGAAGTGCTCCTGAGTACCCAAACTATTCCCACGCTGACCAACGGTGACCGCATGCCCATCATGCTGGACCTTACCTGCTTGACCGGGTTTTTCCACGCAGCGGGTTTTGAGTCTTTGGCCGAAGTCGCGCTACAAACACCCGGTAGAGGGGCCGTGGCCAGCTGGGCCGCCACCGGTTTAGGGGTGGCACACGGTCATGACTACCTTCACCAGGGATTCTACCAAGCCCTATTTTTTGAAGACCAGCGCCTTCTTGGCCAAGCAACCCTGGCCGGGAAAATGAACCTGTTTGTCGGGGATACAGGCGGCTTCTTCCTCGATCTTATTGACACGTTTGTCACCTTTGGTGATCCGGCCCTCCGCATCCTGAGCTACACTGCTGAACTCAAAGCGGGCTCTCCACGTTGGGATGAACCGGCCCAGTTGGGAGACCCGTTTACCGTGGAAATCCCGCTACGCAACGAGGGGCTGGCCCCGGCCCCCGAAACGGTCATCACCATCACACTGCCGGCCGATGTAGAGCTGGTCGGCGCGTGGCTGGACGACACACCCTTACAGCCGGAAAACTTATCTCCCCTTATCTTCCAGGTAGGTACTATCCCACCGCAGGCTGAACGGCGCCTTACACTAACTATGCGCACCGATCCAAATACCCCACCCCCCACCGTGGACATCCCCATTGGGGTGACAATGCGCACCCGCTGGACAGAGAGCAACCTTGACGACAACAAAGTTACCTTCTCAACGCGCTTGTTACCGGCCAACATACGTTTAACCCTCGATATCAACCCGGGCGGCCCCTTCTTCCCCGGCTCCCAGGTCACATTTTCCCTCTCCTACCAAAATACAGGTCCGGGCCGTTCCGGACCCGCCCGGTTACGTTTCCCTCTCTTCGGCTTTGTCATGCCCACTTTTACGGCGACGGATCCCCGAGTCGTTCTGGAAGATGAGGCCCCCTACACCTGGCGTTTGCCCCCGCTGGACCCCGGCGCCGGCGGCAGGATCGTGGTCCAGGCGGTAGTGCACCCAGAGCTCTCAGTGCGCCAGAGCCCGTTGCGGGTGTACGCCCAGGTGGACCCAACCTTCGTGGACCTCAATCCCGGTGATAATTTCGTACCTGAAACGGTGCTACCCGTGCTCTTCCCGGACGCATACGAAACAGACGATAGCCCTGACCAGGCAACGCCCCTTTCCATTCCCGGCATCAGTCCTCAACACACCATCCACTACCCCGGCGATGAGGACTGGTTCGTGTTCACGGCCCAGGCAGGCCAAAGCTACATCTTCTCCACGCGCGATCTCGGCCCAGGAGGCAACACCACTCTAAGCCTCTACGATGCCCAGGGACGTCTCCTCTTGAAAAATGACGATGCCGGCCCCAATCAGCGGTGGTCCCTCTTGCGCTGGCGTGCGCCTGCGGATGGCACCTATTATCTTCGGGTTACCGGATGGTCCACCCGTTACGGCTGGTCGTACACCCTTGCTGCGGGGATAGCGCGTTTCCGGTACGTACCGGCCTTTGCAGCCGGCTACGCGCAGCCCCTCCCAACGCCGACGCCCACTCCCACCTTCACCCCAACACCTACCAGAACGCCTACCCCCACACCTACACCGTCGTGGACGCCCACACCTACACCCACCTTCACGCCGACGCCTGTGCCTGCGCCCTCAACCCCAACACCCACCCCCACGCCGACGTTAACCGCACCGGTCGAGGCCTGTGTGCCTACCCTTCTCTGGGAAGTCCCGGTGGGTCCGGGCCCGCGCGGGCTGGCTACAGACGGCCAACGCCTCTATGTAGGCCTCCAAGCCACCGGAGAGATCCGGGTTCTGGAAGCCACCACCGGCAACTTACTCGCCCGCTGGGAAAGCCCTGGCCTCGGTGCCAACGCGGTCGTCGTGGACTCGTCACGGGTGTACCTTGTTCACCGGGATAGCAACAACGTGGCCGTCTTTGACCGCCGGACAGGCACGCTACAGGGCCTGTGGACTACAGGCATGTTGCCCTGGGGAGCAACGTTGACTGCCGGTTATCTCCACGTGGCCAATTACGGCTCGGGCACGGTGAGCATCTTTGATGTCCGGACAGGTGTCCATGTGCGCGACGTCGTGGTGGGCTCCAAGCCTACCTTGCTTGCCACCCTGGGATCGACGGTGTATGTCCCTCTCGTAGAAGGGGAGCCGGTCCGCTTGAACGCCCTGGGGACAGAACGCACCTTTATCACGCGCGTCGGGGTAGGTAATGTGGGGATAACCGTCAACCCGACCACCGGTGAGGTTTACGTGAGCAAACGTGACCTGAACACCGTCGTGGTTATCGACGACAATCAGCTGCGCCCTGTCAGCTATATCTACGTGCCGGCCCGACTGGTGGGCCTAGCCCTGTCCCCTAACGGTCGCTGGCTGTACGGCATCGACCCATACACAAGCCAATTGCACATTATCGATACCGTTCAACGCAAGTGGGTACGCGCAATCTCTCTGCCGTTACAAGGCGGTGACGAAGGTGGCCAAAATCTCCTAATAGCCAACGGGACGCTGTACCTGACCAACTACGCCGCCGGAACGCTCAGCGCCTACCGTTTACCGGCATGTGCCCTCCAGTGACCTGCCGAGACAACCACCCTCCCTCCTTGCTTGCCCGGGAAGGCACTTCCTTTTCCCTCGCCTGTAAGGGGCAAACGGCCGGAGCCGCTCCCGAATCCCCTGAAAAATAGCACTGATGGCCTATAGCCAAAGCATTAAGGGGCTGCTACACTCAAAAATGGAGCGAGATTCCGGTCCACACTTTGGTCGGAATCCGAAGCTGCCGGGGAAATCGCGGGGAGATAAAAGCCCGTCTTCCGCGGTGCGGTGGCTTGTAATCAAGATTCTGGAACACATGGAGGGTAACCCATGCCGAAGATTATCTTTGCGAGGCCGCTTTTGCCGGACGAACGACGGGAACTCGTGCGCATGGCCGAAGGCGGCGATCCTGAACTGGCTCAACGGGCACGGGTGATTCTGCTTTCGGCAGAAGAACGCTACCGAGTCCCGGAGATTGCCCAAATGGTGGGGTTAGGTGCGGATAAAGTGCGCAAGTGGATTCACCGGTTTAACCAGTACGGCATCAACGGCCTGCAGAAACGGGGCACGAAACCTGGGCCGCCCCCGAAATTTCGGGGGGATGTGAGAAAGAAGATCGTCTCCATCGCCCGTACCCCACCACGTCACCTGGGCCTCCTGTTCAGTACCTGGACGCTACACAACCTGCAACAATATCTCATGGATCAGGGCATTGTAGATCACATCAGTCACGAAACGTTGCGTAAGATCTTGCGTGAGGAAGGTGTGGACTGGCGTCGTTCCTTTATTACCCCCTGGCAGTAACAGAGCACGCTCTACTCCTCATCGGTAAGTTCACACCCCCCACTTTTCCCCCCCACCTCTCTGTTTCACCTGAAGCGTCTCCATAACACACCATCCCATTTATGATCCCATTTATGACGACACATGGCATGGGGTTTGGCCTCTCGTCCACCCTACGTATAATCTGGCAGGAGCACGTGTACATCGCGCGTTGCACCGACACAGGTACACCATCGCGACGAACACGAATCAACGTTCACGGGAGGAATGTGGGTGCGGACAGAGCAGGTGATTCTACTTCGGGTGACGTTGATAGCTGCGCTAGTGTGGGCCATCGATCAGGCGATTAAAGCCTGGGTGCGCACGAACATCCCCCTCTACGGTGCTATATATCCTATTCCGCAAGCCGCAGGTTTTTTCCGCCTTACACACCTGACCAACTCAGGGGTCGCTTTTGGCCTGTTACAGGGCGTTGAGATAGTGGATGTGCTTGTCGTTGGCGTGCTCATCGCCGCCATTGTTTTCTACGTGCGTCACCTGCCGTGGCGTCACCCGCTGGTGCAGTGCGCTGCCGGCATCCAGTTGGGAGGCGCTCTGGGCAACATCACAGACCGAATAGTGCGGGGATACGTTACCGACTACCTGGACTTCTTCATTCGACTTGGAAATCGCGAACTCCACTACCCGTCCTTTAACCTAGCGGACACAGCCATTGTCACCGGTGTCATCTTGCTCTTGTGGGCACTACGACAACAGGAACCCTCTGTACAGCACCCTTCCTCGGAAACACCGTTTTCCGATACCTTGCCTTAATACCTGACAATATGTCAACGGATGTGAATTTCTCCGTCAATCCAAGTGAGGTGTGAACGCTTCCATGGACTGGCAGAACTGGCCGGAAGAACCTGAGCCAACGGTTGAAACCACCCTACGCTTCACCGACATCACACCCGGCGAGCGCCTCGATAAATGGCTCACACATCAACTCCCGGACCGCTCCCGCACGGAGATTCAGCGCTGGATTAAAGAAGGTCGGGTACGGGTAAACGGACGGGAAAGCAAGCCCGGCTACAAACTGGAACCCGGAGACGTCGTAGAAGTGGACATCCCCACTCCCACCCCATACCTTAAGGTTGCCCCGGAACCCATCCCTATTACCATTCTCTACGAGGACGAAGATCTCCTCGTCATCGATAAACCTGCCGGTATGGTTGTCCACCCTGCGCCCGGCCATACCAGCGGCACCCTTGTCAACGCCCTGCTCTATCACTGCCCCGACCTCCAGGGCATCGGCGGCGTAGAACGTCCCGGCATCGTTCACCGGCTGGACAAGGACACTTCCGGCCTTATCCTGGTGGCCAAAAACGACCGAACACACCGCGAATTGCAACGTCAATTCCAGGAACGCGTGGTGGAAAAGGCTTACATCGCCCTGGTGGAAGGGGAACTCCAGCCCCCATTGGGCCGCATTGAGGCCCCCATCGGGCGAGATAAACGCCATCGCAAACGCATGATGGTCACACCGGAGGGACGGGAAGCCATTACCGAGTACAAGGTACTCCGACACTATCCAGAATATACCTTGGTGGAGGTCCGTCCTCTTACGGGACGCACCCATCAAATTCGCGTGCACTTTGCGTTTATTGGCTACCCGCTGGCAGGGGACACCGTCTATGGCCGCCGCAAACAACGCCTGAAACCCTGGCTCCGACGCCACTTCCTTCACGCTCATCGTCTGTCCTTTATCCTGCCGCGGACGGGTGAACGCGTCACCTTTACCTCCCCTTTGCCCCGCGACCTGGAAGCGGTGCTCCAGCGTTTGGAATCCATCTCAGGCTAAGGGCAAGGGTGCGTAAAAGCGGGCGCCATGTTCGCTCGGAAGGGGAGCTGCGGGGTACACTTGGACAAAACTTCAGGCGCGGCCCTTTGCTTCGGGTGAAACCCGGCCTTCTCAACACAAACCATTCTTTTTCTCTAACTCGGAGGCAACACCATGAGAGCCCAAAAAGGATATCTTCTTCTCATCGCGATCGGTATCCTCCTCGTCGTCAGCGGGTGTCAACGCCGTCCTTCCGGACCTCAGTTACGGGTGGAAGACGCATGGGCTCGGCCGGCAGAAATGGGAACAATGGCCGGTAAAAGCATGACCGCAGTTTACTTCACCGTTGTCAACGAGGGTAACGAGGCCGATCGGCTGGTGCGAGTGGAGAGTGACATCGCGGCGACGGCAGAAATTCACCAGACGACTTTCGAAGACAACATCGCCCGCATGAAACCTGTCCGAGAAGGCGTCCGTATCCCTGCCGCAGGACAGGCAACGTTCAGCCCAGGGGGCTATCACGTGATGTTGGTCGGTCTGCGACAACCGTTGCGCTCCGGCGACCGGTTTACCTTGACTCTGTACTTCGAAAAGAGCCCCCCTATAACGGTGGAGGTGGACGTGCGCTAAACCAAACGGCCGTTCCGACCTCCATCGACCGGTGTCGCGAGGCATCGATATTTCTGCCTCATCTCGCATTTGCGCTACAATGCCCGGAGTAACACGCTAATCCCAAATCCCAAGCGCGGCGGTCGAACCGATGTTGCCCCGAGTTCCATCCATACCGATGCATGTGCTGGCCGAAGGAGCGGAGGAACTGGGTTTCTCCCTGAGTGAGCTACAGGTCCAGCAGTTCACCCTGTTCTATCACCTGCTGGTTACCTGGAACCAACGCTTGAACCTCACAACCATTACCCAATTGGAGGACGTGCAACGTAAACACTTTCTGGACTCCCTAGCGCCGCTGCCGGTGCTGGCAGAAGAGGTGGCGCGGGTGGCCGCGGAACAGGGAACCAGTCCGGTTACGACACCGCTGAACTACCTATTGCACCTGTCCTGGCGAGCCATCGACGTGGGCACCGGCGCAGGACTGCCTGGATTAGCGGTAAAAATTGTGTGGCCCTCCCTGCGCTTAACCCTTCTGGACAGTACCCTGAAAAAGGTGCGTTTCGTCAACGAAGCTATTCGACGCTTACGCCTCGGCCAAGCCCTGGCCATTCATGGACGGGCCGAAACATTGGGACAGGATCCCGCCTTTCGTGAACAATTTGATCTTGTGTTAGCCCGGGGCTTAGCTCGGTTGCACACGCTGGCGGAGTACACGTTGCCCTTCGCCAAAGTGGGAGGCTGGGTTCTCGCGTATAAAGGTCCCCAGGCTCCGGAGGAGTTGCGGGAGGCTTTCCGGGCCATCGAAACGCTGGGTGGGTTTGTGGAAAGGGCGGCCCCCATTGTTGTACCCGGTCTGGCTGAAGGACGTTTTGCCATCCTGATCCGTAAAGTTGAGCCCACCCCTCCCACCTATCCCCGTCCGCGAGGTAAAGCGCGCAAACGACCGTTGATCGGCGCATAAATCCGGCGTCCTGAGACCTGTGTACTTACAACATCTTTCGCTCAAAAACTTTCGCAACTACTTGCGCCTGGAACTCTCCCTGTCCGCGGGCATAACCGTCCTCCAGGGGGACAACGCCCAGGGCAAGACCAACTTGCTGGAGGCCATTGTCTTCCTGGCCACCAGTAAATCTTTGCGCGCCCACAGCGATCGCGAACTGATTCACTGGTTGGCCCACGAACGGGAGGCGATTCCCTTCGCGGAAGTGAGCGGGGAGATACAACACAATGGAGATGTGACGCGCTTGCGCCTGGTGCTCACCCAACAACAGCGCGCCAACGCGCAGCCCAGCATCCGCAAGACGGTTGCCATCAACGGCGTACGGAAACGCGTGCTGGACCTTCTCGGCATTCTGCCGGTGGTCATCTTTATGCCGGAGGATGTCCTCTTAATCGCCGGCTCACCTTCCTTACGTCGTCGCTACCTGAACATCCTCCTGTGCCAGATCGACCGGGAGTACTGTCGCCACCTGGAAGCGTACAACAAAGTGCTTGTGCGTCGTAACGCTCAACTGCGGGACCTTCAGGGACGTCAGCCCGACCCTCACCTGCTGGCGTACTGGGATGAAGCTCTCATCAACCACGGCGCTTATCTCTTGCACAAGCGTCAGGCCGTCCTCAGCCGGCTGGATGAGCTGGCCCGCGCCCATCACACCACACTGGCCCCTCAACAGGGTCGCCTGCGGGTCGTTTACAGACCAGCGCTTCCCATCGAGAACACCCCTGCAGCCGAAGCACACCAATTATCCCTCCCCCTCCCACAGGAGCTCGCCCATCCTCCTCACCCCGTCTGGTCGGTGGAGCAGTGGCGCGCGCTGTTCACCACCGCCCTTGAGAATGCCCGCAAGGAGGAATTATCCGCCGGGGTTACCCTTCTCGGCCCCCACCGAGACGATGTCATGTTCCTCCTGGACGGGCAAGACGTTCGGTTGTATGGCTCTCGCGGCCAACAGCGGACCGTCGCCTTGGCTTTGAAGTTGGCCGAAGTTCAGGTCATCACTGAAGCTTTGAACACATCCCCCATCCTGCTGCTGGATGACGTCATGTCAGAGCTCGATGCCCAACGCCGTCACCGGGTGCTGGACCTCGTCGCTCAGGTGCCACAGGCGATATTAACCACTACCGATTGGGCCGACTTCACGCCCGAATTCCTTGCCCAAGCTCAATGCCTGGAAGTGCACGACGGCGTCCTGAGGCCCGTAACCCCTGTGTAAGCACGCTGTGCGTGCAGCTGCTTGACGTTCCCCGAAAGATGACGGAGTCACATTCATTGTGGCAAGATCTCCTTTCAGACCCGCCCCTGCGGGTCTGCTATTGCTTGCCCGGGGAGAACACCCCAACACATCCTGTGAGCAAGGAGAAGGCTATAATGAAGGCGCCGTTACGATTCGGGGATGTGTTGATTCTCGGGATGTACATCACGTGCGAGATCATCGCCAACACTACCGCGGCCAAACAGGTCATGGTAGCCGGCATCGTAGTGCCAGCAGCCGTGTTCATTTACGCTCTGACGTTTACGCTCATTGACCTGGTGAACGAACGCTTCGGCAAACAGGGCGCCCGTTACGTGGTGTACACCGCGTTCCTGGCCAACGTGCTGCTGGCAACCTACACGCAGTTTGCCATCTGGCTCCCTCCGGCCCCCTTCTACCAGGGTCAAGAAGCGTTTGCCTCCGTGTTGGGCAGCACACCGCGCATTGTCGTCGCGAGTTTGATGGCGTACCTTGTTGCCTCGCTGGTGGACACCGAGATATTTGCCTGGTGGAGAGAGCACGTGGGAGGCTATCGGTGGTTGCGGGTGTTGGTGAGCAACGCTATCTCCACACTGGTGGACAGTGCCGTATTCATCACGCTGGCCTTTGCCGGGGTATTTCCACTTCTGCCGCTAATCCGCGGGCAATACATCGTCAAAATGGCCGTCACCCTGGTCAGCATCCCTCTGATCTACCTCGTGCGTTCCCGGTACACCCGAGACCCGCTTCCGGCCAGTCCCACAGTCTAACGCCCGAAGCCCCCTGGCTGGTACTCGACTCGAACACAATGATCCTTTGGGCAAAGGTGATGGCGAGCAGAAGTAGCTGGGTAAAGGGAGAAAGGGGAGAAAACTGTATATTGTTTCGGGCTACGCCTACACACGAGCGGTCAAGGGTTAGGCCCTCCCCGGGACGGGAATTTGCTCCTGGTGCGAGGGCACGTTATAATGGAAGCGGTGGGGTGAAGGTGAAAGGTGGAGATGGCATGGTGTGGACGAAAAGTGGGGTTTCCCCACTTTTCTTATTGTTGGGACCTTGCCAGGTCAATGAAGGTAATTGTGACGGACAACACATCGCACTGCCGACCCTGTTCCGTCGGCGAGCTCGGCAGGCGTATTCTGAACACGTGTCTACACCACATTGCTAAGGAAGTGGTATCCGATGCGGCAGAGTGACCTGATTCTGGCGGTTAATCAAGTGTGCGCAGAGCGTGGCCTGGACCCGCAAATGGTCCTGAAGGCCATCGAACAGGCCCTGGTGATCGCGTACCGGAAAAAGTTTGGCGCGGCCCAAAACGTGGAAGCGCGCATTGATCCCAAGACAGGGGATATTCGCATCTTGGCCCGCATGGAGGTAGTGGAAAAGGTACGTGACCGGCGCCTGCAAATCAGCCTTGAGGAAGCACGACGTTATAAACCGGACGTCCAGGTGGGTGAAACCATCGTTATCGAAGCGACGCCGAAGGACTTTGGCCGCATCGCGGCCCAGACGGCCAAACAGGTGATGCTCCAGCGGATTCGCGAGGCGGAACGGGAAACTGCTTATCAGGAGCTCCTCAAGGTCGAGCACGAGGTCGTGCAAGGGTTGATTCAGCGGGTCGACCGTAAAACCGGTGAGGTGTTTGTCAACCTTGGCCGCGCGGAGGGCATCCTCCCCCGGGAGGAACAGATCCCACGCGAGCGATACCGGCGACAGGACCGTATGTACTTCTACGTGTTGCGGGTGGAAAAAACCCCGCGCGGACCATACGCCATCCTTTCCCGCACACACCCGCACTTCGTCCGCCGTCTCCTGGAAAGGGAGGTGCCTGAAATTCGAACCGGCGCGGTGGAGATCAAAGCCATCGCCCGGGAAGCCGGTAGCCGAACCAAAATCGCCGTCGCCGCGGTTCAGCCGGGGGTGGACCCGGTGGGTTCGTGTGTTGGTGTGCGCGGCACCCGCATTCAGGCTGTCGTCAACGCGCTGGGTGGGGAAAAGATCGATGTCATTGAGTGGGACAAAGACCCACAAAAGTTTATCGCCAACGCGTTGAGCCCGGCGCGGGTTATCGACGTGCTCTTGATCGAAACCAAACAGGAGAAACGGGCACTCGTTATTGTGCCCGACGACCAGCTTTCCCTGGCCATCGGCAGGGAAGGGCAAAACGCGCGCTTGGCAGCAAAGCTCACCGGATGGCACATTGACATCAAGAGCGAATCGGAGGCGAGAGATGCCGGCCTGGACGCGGCCGCACGTGACCGTCTGCGCCAGGCCTACGCGGCCCGTGAGGTGGACATCCTCGCCCAGGCCGAAGCCATTTTACGAGAAGGCAAGCTGGATGAGCTCAAGCACATGCTGGAAGGGGAAGGCGCTCCCCAGACAGCCGAAGCACCGGCCGCCGTCCCCACCGGTGACGGCCCTCCTGAGACGGCCTCCGGCACTGCTGCCGAGGCCCAGGAGGTCGATACCCCTGCAACATCAGGGGAACCCACGACACCCGAAGAAGAGGACTACGTGGACACCGATTACCTTGATGAACTCGCCCTCCAGCAAATTATGAGCGAGGAAGAATCCGAGGCCGACAGCACCGGCCGGGAACCCTAAATGGCCGGGAAATGTATATGCTTGAGTTGGAGGGTTGTATCCTGATTTACGACGACCCGTGTTATAATGGTGCAGGACCGAAGAGCAACAACGAGGTGAACCTGGCCATGGCCAAAAAGCACGTGCCTGTTCGGACATGTGTCGCCTGTGGCACCTCCCGTCCTAAACGGGAGCTCATCCGCATCGTGCGCACTCCGGAAGGCCAGGTGGAGCTGGATTTAACAGGGAAGAAACCGGGGCGGGGAGCGTACCTGTGTCCCCGCGCCGAATGTTGGGACTTAAAAGTCGCTATCCCGCGGCTACAGCGTTCACTGCGAGCCACAATCGATGAAACAGCGCGGGCATCTCTCGAAGCGTATGCCCAAAGCCTACGCGGCGCTAACGCGCCACAACCGGCGACGGTCGAGGAAACGTCATGAGGCCTAAGCCGCAGGAAGGTCGGTGGGTGACAACCGCCCACACGGGGAGTGGCCAATGATGAGGCGCTGAGATAAGGCCCTCACGTGGATCGCGTTTCCTCAACCGCCGCCGGGGTAAATGGCGGCGGTTTTTTTCGTCTTCATAATGGCCTTATAGCGTAGAACCTACTATGACAGAAAGCAAACATGTAAAGTCCGAGAAGCACACCAGAAGGGAGGCACTTCGGATGACACGAAAGTACATACACCTGCCAGGGCGCCGTACCGCATCCCCCTACGCAGCGAAAAAGAAGCGCAAAGGGAAGGGTGGCAATGCCCAGGGACGCGGTAAACAGCGTGCTTTTCACGACTACACCCGGGACGAGCCCCCTGCCGCGGTGGCTACCGCCGAAAGCCCAGACGGTCCTCCCGCGCCGGGGTCTGAAATCGAGCTCCCACCCCACATCACCGTGCGCGAACTGGGCGACCTTATCGGGCGCAGTCCCATTGACGTCATTAAAGCGCTCATGAACCTAGGGGTTATGGCCCACATCAACCAGACCCTGGACTACGACACCGCAGCCATTGTGCTGGAGGAGATGGGTTACAAGGTACGAGAAGAAAAACCCGCTGTGCTGGAAGAAGAAGCCAAAGAAGAAGAGGAAGAAGCCCCCGTCAAGACACTGCGCCAGCGCATCCTTGAAGTGGAGGATGAAGGCAAACTCCAACCCCGGCCGCCTGTGGTGGCCGTACTAGGACACGTCGATCACGGGAAAACAACCCTTCTAGACGCGATCCGGGAAACCAACGTGGTAGCACGCGAGGCAGGGGGTATCACCCAGCACATTGGGGCCTATCAGGTCACCTTGCCCGACGGCCGACGCATCACGTTCCTTGATACCCCAGGGCACGAAGCGTTCACCTCCCTGCGCGCCCGAGGCGCGCAGGTAACCGACGTGGCCATTCTGGTAGTGGCCGCCGACGACGGCGTCATGCCCCAGACCATTGAGGCCATCAACCATATTCGTGCTGCCCAGGTGCCCATGGTTGTGGCTATCAACAAGATCGACAAACCCGGCGCCAACCCGGAACGGGTGAAGAGTCAGCTGGCGGAACTGGGCATCGTTGTGGAAGACTACGGCGGTGATATTATGGCCGTGCCCATCTCGGCGAAACAACGTATCGGCATCGAGGACTTGCTGGAGGCCGTGCTCCTGGTCGCGGAGGATATCGGCGTGCGTGCTAACCCGGAAGGACAGTGCGTCGGCACCGTCATCGAAAGCAAGCTAGATCGCTTCCGGGGGCCCATGGCCACCCTCTTGGTCCAGAACGGCACGCTGCGGGTGGGCGACGTCATTGTTATCGACGAAATGTGGGGCCGGGTGCGGGCAATGTTCGACGACCAGGGCCGTCCTATCCAGGAAGCCCCCCCCGCTACGCCGGTACAAATTCTAGGTCTGCCGGAGGTCCCCCCGGCCGGCAGCATCTTCCAAGTCGTGGCGAACGAACAGATTGCCCGCGCGATCACCGAGGAACGGGCCGAGGCCAAGCGCAGAGAAGAAGAGCAGCGGCAGCGCCTGACACTGGAGCAGATGTTCGCCAAAATCCAGAAGGGTGAAATCAAAACTCTGAACTTAATCGTGAAAACCGATGTCCAAGGCTCCTTAGAAGCAATTATCAGCTCGCTCAACAAGTTGAACGAACAAGTCGAGGAAGTGGAACTGGAAATCCTCCACCAGGGAGTGGGTAATGTCAACGAATCAGACGTGATGTTAGCGGCCACCTCTCACGCGGTGGTGCTCGGTTTCAACGTCAAAGTAGATGCCGCTGCAGAGCGCCTGGCCGAACAGGAAGGGGTGGACATCCGGCTATACAATGTGATCTACACCCTCCTGGAAGACGTAGAAAAGGCGATGCGCGGTCTCCTGGAACCGGAACGGAGGGAGGTCGTGCTCGGCCAGGCAGAGGTGCGCGCGATCTTCCGGGTACGTCAAGGCCGCGTCGCCGGATGTTACGTGCTTTCCGGCGTGATCCGGCGCAACGCTCGGGCACGACTCCGCCGTGGCGATAAGGTCATCTACGAAGGCCGCCTTGCCTCTCTCCGCCGCTACCAGGAAGACGTCACCGAAGTTCGTCAGGGCTATGAATGTGGTATCCGTCTGGACGGCTTCGACGACTTCCAGGAGGGAGATATCATCGAAGCATACCAGGTCGAGGAAGGATAACCCATGAAAATGAAGACCACTTACCAATACAAGGTCGCAGACCTCATCCAGCGGGTGCTCAGTACCGTGCTACAGCAGGAAAGCCGGGACCCGCGGCTGAACGGGGTCACCATCACCGACGTGGAGGTTTCGCAAGACCTCCAGTTCGCGGACATCTACTACACCCACCTGGGCGACCCCTCCGAAACGCCCGAGGTGCAAAAGGCACTGGAACGGGCCGCCGGCTTCCTGCGCACCGAGCTGGCACAACGCACCCGCCTGCGACGGACACCCCAGCTTCGGTTTAAGTTCGATGACACTCTCATCCGGGCGCGACGCATTGATGAACTGCTGGAACAGATAGCCCGTGAACGGGCCGCCCAAGAAGGCACACGTCCTGCGGAAAACGTCCCCAGCTCAACAGAACAATCCACCCAAGAGGAGGATCAACATTCCAATGGATAAAGGTATCACGACACCTACAACCGATCCTAATGGCCTGCTTCCGGTACCGGAGGCCGTCCGACAGGCCATAGCACAGGCCGACCGCATTGCGGTCATCACCCACATTGCCCCCGATGGCGATGCCATTGGCTCGTGCCTGGGCCTGACTCACCTCCTTCGCCAGCAGGGCAAAGAGGTCATCCCTGTATGTCAGGACCCGGTACCCTTCCAGGTCAACTGGTTTCCCGGCCTTGAGGACCTGGTCACCCGGGCCCCAACAGAAGTTGACCTGTTGATCAGCGTCGATCTCAGCTCACCCGACCGCATGGGCGACGCGTACTCCCCGGAGGAACACGGGCAGATTCCCCTGCTTAACATCGATCACCACATTACCAACACATACTTTGGTACCGTCAACTGGGTGGCGCCCGAAGCTGTCGCTGCCTGTGAAATGGTGTACCACATGGCCCAGGCGTTTCATTACCCCATCACCCCTCGTATCGCTACCTACCTGCTCACCGGGCTGCTGACCGACACGCGGGGGTTACGTACGGCCAACGTCACCACCCGTGTCCTGCGGGTTGTGACCCACTTGGTAGAACTGGGAGCCCCCCTGGCCGAAATCATGGAGCAAACCTTTAACCGTAAACCCCTTGCCCTTATTCAGCTGTGGGGCATGGCCCTTAACCACCTTCGACTGGAACCCGAGGGCATCATCTGGACGCGCATCACTCAAGCGATGCGCGAAGCCGCCGGCTACGAGGAGGAAAACGACGGCGGGTTGGTGTCCTTCATCCTGGCAGCGGAAGAAGCCCGAGTCAGCGCGGTGTTTATTGAACGGGCTAACGGCCAGGTGAGTGTGAGTCTTCGCTCTCGACCTGGGTATGACGTTGCCCAAGTGGCCTTTGCGCTGGGCGGTGGTGGTCACCCCCAGGCAGCCGGAGCCACCCTGGAAGGATCGCTGGACGCGGTCCAACACCGGGTGCTGGAAGCACTGCGCGCCCACCTCCAGGGCGCGCTCCTCCCCTCACCGGTACCCTCATCGGGAGGGAGCTAACGTGGCCAAACGCCAGGCGCGGGTCCACGGCCTGTTCGTTATCGACAAACCATCCGGGATAACGTCCCACGACGTGGTGGACGCCATCCGCCGTCGAATCCACGAACGTCAAGTAGGACATGCAGGAACCCTGGATCCCTTGGCGACGGGAGTATTGGTCGTGGTCGTCGGGGCCGCCACCCGCCTGGCAGAGTTCATGGTAGGACATCCCAAAACATATCGCTTTACCGTGCGCTTAGGCGTTCAGACAGACACAGACGACGCGACAGGCCAGGTCGTTGAGGAACGTCCGGTGCCCTCCCTTTCTCCGGAAGCTATTGTGCGCGTGCTCACCACCTTTGAAGGCACCCAGGAACAGATCCCACCCCGGTACGCGGCCATTCGTCATCAGGGCAAGCGCCTCTACGAATGGGCGCGAGAAGGCGTCACGGTGGATCCACCCCCCAGGACCGTCACCATTTACCGGCTGACTCTCCTAAAGTGGGAGCCACCGGAACTTCACCTGGAAGTGACCTGCAGCGCGGGCACTTATGTGCGCGCGCTGGCGCGTGACCTGGCTCAAGCTCTCGGCACCGTGGGCCACGTCACGGCCTTGCGCCGGATGGCCAGCGGTCCTTTCCGGGTAGAGGACGCAGTCCCCTTAACCGAGCTCTTGAAGGCCTCCGACTGGCGCCGTTACCTTCATCCCCCGGATGCAGGACTGGTGGACATCAAAATCGTCGATCTTACCCCTGAGCACGCCCAGGCTATGTTGCACGGTCGTCTCTTACACGGGTTGCCCCCTGGCGACGATGACCAGGCATGGGCACGGGCCTACCTCCACGGCCATTTCATCGGCATGATCCAGTGGGACGCGCAACAGCACGCCTGGCGTCCTCGCAAAGTATTCCCGGCCCTGATCACACAGGCCATCACGCGGGCCATGAGCCAACCATAAACACAACCTTGGACATCGGCCATGCGCATCATACACAACCTGTTTGCGGAACAATTTACCCACCCAACGGCGGTCACCATTGGCAATTTTGACGGTGTGCACCTGGGCCACCGTCACCTCCTCCAACACGTGGTCAACGATGCTCGACGGCACGGTTGGACACCCACTGTGGTTACCTTTCAACCCCACCCGCGACGAGTGCTCCAGCCAGGTGCCCGTATGGTGTACATTTCCTCGTGGGAGGAACGGCTGGCCCTTCTGGAGCAGGCGGGCATAGACCTGGTGGCTGTGGTGCGCTTCAGCCAGGAGGTAGCCCGCATGCAGGCAAGGGACTTTGTGCGCGCCCTTGTAGAACGCCTACACATGCGTTCCCTCTGGGTCGGACCGGACTTTGCCCTGGGATATCAACGAGAGGGCGATGTCCGCTTCCTGAAAAGGGTGGGGCCAGAACTGGGCTTTGCCTTTCACGTCGTTCAACCTTTTACCCTGGACGGGGAAGAAGTGCGCAGCAGCCGCATCCGGGAACTGATCGGCCAGGCAGGAGATGTGCGAAGCGCGGCGCGGCTGTTGGGGCGCTACTTCTCCCTGAGCGGGCTGGTTGTTCACGGCGATGGCCGAGGACGGCACATCGGGGTTCCTACCGCCAACCTGGCCATTGCGCCAACCCGTCTCATCCCGGCCAACGGTGTGTACGCTACCTGGGCCTGGCTCGACGGGCAGCGGTGGCCCAGCGCGACCAACATCGGCGTGCGACCAACCGTCTCCGGCGCAAACCCTACGCGTACGGTGGAAACCCATATCATCGGGTTTCAGGGCAACATCTACCACCATTACCTACGCCTGGAATTCGTCCAACGCCTGCGTGATGAACAACGTTTCCCTGATCTGAACGCCCTGCTTGCTCAAATACGGCGGGACATCACTCAGGCCGCAGCCCTGTTGGCCGAGGAGGAAAGCCATGCCTGGGGAAAGACGTGACCCTATCCCCTACGAGGAACTGGAACACACCGCTGACTGGAAAATTCGCGTGTGGGGCAAGGACTACGCGGACCTCTTTCGCAACGCGGCCTTGGCCATGTATGCGATGATGGGTCACAAAGAGCAAACCGGCCCCGAAATCACACGCCATATCACCGTGGAGGCTGTGGATTACCCCTCGCTCCTGGTAGCGTGGCTCAACGAGCTGCTGTTTTACTCAGAGGTGTACGGAGAACTTTTCACCGACGTGGAAGTACACGACATTCGACCAGAATATCTACGGGCCACCGTGCGCGGCTTTGTGGGCCGCGCGGAGATCTCCAAAATAAAAGCAGCGACCTATCACGAACTGGCACTTCAGGAAACCGCAGACGGTGTCGAAGCCACCATCGTGTTCGACGTGTAACACCGACATTCCTTCTAGACCGGCTCGGCCAACTGAACGGGAATCCGGGAAGCCAAGGTAATGGATTGTTCCGTCACGTAACAGGTATATGCATATACTTCGACCCCAGCCGCCACCGCTGCACGTAACGCCCGGCCGAACGCGGGGTCTGATGCGTCATGGGGCCGAAAACGGACAGCGTCCGACCGTTGTACAATAAAAACGACAGCCGCCCGGTCGCCCTGCTGAACAGCTTGCACCAAACTTTCCACGTGACGCCGCCCACGTGCCGTGACCGCGTCCGGAAAAAGCCCCGTCCCGTCACACACCAGCGTCACGGACTTGGTTTCCACCCAACACCTTCCTACCGTCCCCTCCAGCAGGAGGTCCAACCGGCTGTTGCCCAGGGGAACCTCTCGGCGAGCCCGGGTATAGTCTGCAAACTCCGCGAGACGTCGGGCACGCCACGCCTCCAGGAAGATCGGGGCAGGCAAACGCGCGTCCAGCGACACCCACCGGCCATCCACTTGTACTAGTACCAGATCATATGCGGTTTTGCGCTGCAGGTTCTGAACCGGCCGTACCATCACCGGTCGTCCCGGGACAAACAGCTCATGCAGTCGACCGGAATTGGGCACGTGCGCGGCCTGTAACCGGCCTGCCACCTCCACCAACGCCCGAAAACGGTTCTCCCGCCGCACAAAACGGGCTGGAACCAGTGGCCCTGCGATTTCCATCAATCCTCCCAGTACCGTTGTTCCTTCCAGGGATCTCCCTCATTGTGATACCCCGCCTGTTCCCAAAAACCAGGCTTATCCTCGGCCATGAACTCGATGCCGCGCACCCACTTGGCACTCTTCCAAAAGTACCGTTTAGGTACTACCAGACGCAGTGGATAACCATGCTCGGGCGTTAAAGGTTTTCCGTCGTAGTGGGTGGCCAGGAGCACATCATCGTCCATCAACACGTCCAACGGTAGGTTAGTGGTATACCCATATTCCGCGTGAATCATCACAAAACGGGCTTCCGGTAAAGGCTCAACCCCTGCATAACGGATAAAATCACGGAATCGAACCCCCTCCCATACCGTGTCCAGCTTGCTCCAACGGGTAACACAGTGAATGTCCGCTACAATGCGGACACGTGGCAGGCGATTGAACTCCTCCCACGACAGACGCTTTTCCTCTTTGACCAACCCAAAGACGCGCAAGTCCCACTGGGACAGGTCTGGGTAGTGCGGCACCGGCCCATAGTGAAGAACCGGGAACTTTTCCGTCAGGGACTGTCCGGGGGGCAAACGACCCTCCCGGCGTGCTTGCTCCTCACGCATCCGTCGTCGTTGATAGGAGAACATGGCCCTCCTCCCTATATCCCTCTATCCAGCTCACTGATCACACCGTTCAGTGTTGCTTAAGATTCCCACCAGACCACGTACTAACAGTCACCGAGGTGCCAGTGCAAAGAGCCTCTGCCCTTACCCTCGATAGCCTCCCCGAGGTATTGTGGAGCAGACCTGGGATGGCGTCAAAAATCGGAGAGCTTATATCCAAATTGCCGTCCCTCCCCTACCATCCACATAGCCCAACCGTTGAAGCGTTTTGTCGCACGTCCGATACGAGATTATAATATGGTGGCAACGGTCATATAGTTAGGCAACCGGGCCAGCCTCATCGAGTAAGGTGCCACTTCGCGGCCGACATGAAGTGGCACGATTAATTCTAGCATCACGGTATCATCTTGCAGGCGCAGTGTGAAACATATGGGCACACCCGCGCAAGATACACAACATCAGCACACCACTCTCCAGGGTGATGTTGTCACCGCCTCCGCCCCCGCCAAGGTTATCCTCTGTGGCGAGCACGCGGTGGTCTACGGGCGTCCTGCTATCGCCGTCCCGGTTCACGGCATCCGAGCACAAGCTACCTTCACGGCAGGATCGGAACCCGGGGTCCGCGTGCACCTGCCCGACATTGATCAAACCTGGGTATGGCCTCCCGGACCGCCTGACCATCCCCTCGTGGCCATCTTGGAACACTTTGCTCAGCAGGGCGGCCGTCCTCTTCAGGGCACGTTACAGGTGCGTTCCACCATTCCCATCGCTGCCGGTCTGGGAAGCAGCGCGGCGGTAGCCGTAGCCGTCGTACGGGTGTTGGCCCGCGCCCTAAACCTTTCCCTCACCCCCGCGCAGGTCTCCGCCATCGCCTACAAGGCGGAAACGATAACCCACGGCACACCCAGCGGGGTGGACAATACCGTCATCGCCTATGAACAGCCCGTGTGGTTTGTCAGAGGTGGCCCCCCTGAGCCCTTTTCCATTGATCGGCCCTTTACCTTGATCATCGCCCACAGCGGCATTCAGGCTTCTACCCGGGAGGTCGTCGCGGGTGTACGGGCCCGCTGGCAAGAAGATCGGTCTCGCTATGAAGCCATCTTCGACGCTATTGCCGATCTTGTACATCGCGTGCGTGACGCTTTAGAACGTGGTGCCATTGAGGCAGCGGGAAGGCTTATGACGGAAAACCACCGCCAATTGCAAGCCCTTGGCGTCTCCATTCCCCGGCTGGATGCCATGGTCCAGGCAGCGTTGGCCGCCGGCGCGTGGGGAGCCAAGTTGGCAGGTGCAGGCTGTGGTGGTAATATAGTGATCCTTACCCCAAAGGAACGGGTTCAACCTATCACAGTAGCGGTGCGCCGGGCGGGCGCTCGCGACATTTGGGTAACGACCGTGGAGACGTAGGAGATGGCGTGATGACCCAAACCCACCCCGCCGATCCCGCCCATACACTGGTCATTGACACCAGTATCTTTGTCAACCCAGATACCCAGACCCTGTTGGGCCCCTCGGTGGACGCGGCGGTGGAAACCTTTCTCGCTCTGGCCCGGCACCACCAATTACACATTTACATTCCGACCAGTATCTTTCGGGAAATGGGGCACTTTGTTTCCCCTCACGTGTTGGACAAACTCCGCACCTACGCGACGGTCCGCTCACCGGACCTGTTTAACTTACACGTGCCCGCGGCCGTACTTCACTTCTTCATTCGTGACATTCGGCAACGCATCGACCGAGGACTGCGGGTGGCCGAACAGGCCGCGCGCGCTGAAAATAGCGATGAAACCCTCCGCCACCTGCGTAAAAAATACCGGGAAGTGGTGCGGACCGGCATCGTGGACAGCGTCGAAGACCTCGACGTGGTGCTGCTGGCCAAGGAAACCGGAGGCACCATTCTGACCGCGGACGAAGGTATACGCAACATGGCCCAGGTGCTGGGCATCCAGGTCCTCTCGGTACGTGAATTTCTGTTGAAATTCACGCAGGCGGAGATGAACATCCACAGCGAACACTCGACGGACACGCCACCATGAGGGTTGTACAACAGCACACAGAAGAACGGTCTTTTCAAAGCGTACGATACATTCGCATCACCGACGATACCCCCACGCACTCACGCGGCACGGTGATCTTTCCCGACGCTGTGGATCGCGAGGGGCATATTTTCACGGTATGGGGATTTCCTCGCATCAAGCGCATCTACGTGTTCAAGCGCGGCATTCAACGCTATTTCAAGGATGCCCCCTTTGTGGCGGAGGAGAAAATCGACGGATATAACGTGCGCCTGGTGTCAGTCCAGGGACGTTTGTTGGCCCTCACGCGAGGGGGCTTTGTCTGTCCCTACACTACCGAGTGGGCGGAAACCTGGGCCGAGGAGATGGGGTTGCAGGAATTTTTTCAAGATTATCCTGATTACGTCTTGTGTGGTGAGGCTATCGGAGCCAGCCCGTATAACGTCCAACGCATTTACGACGTGCCGCCGGGACTCCATTTTCGCCTGTTTGACATCGCGGACTATCGGGGCCGCTTGATGCCCCCCGAACAGAAATACCTGCTCGCCGCGCAGTACGGCATCCCCACCGTTCCTCAGTTGGGCCGGTTTGACGTGGGTCAACTGGCCGCACTGAGAGACATTCTTTTAGAGATCAACGCTCGCGGGGGCGAGGGTGTAGTCCTTAAAAGCTTGGATGGCACACGTCTGGTAAAGTATGTCACCCCGCTTTCCGACCTGACGGACATCCAGGACAATTTGGGCGTTTTGTTCGACGTGAACAGCGGCTATTTCACCAACCGCTTGCTGCGGGTGGCCCTCTTCGTGCAGGAATTCGGGCTGGACCCTGAAGTGTACGCCCAGCACATTGGCCAGGCCATCCTGGCGGGGTTCTCCCCCTTGCAGGACTTTCACCAAGCTGCCGAAGAATATACCATCCTGGTCCGCAACATCACCACCTGGCACGCGCTGCGAGCGCTGGTCAGTGATCGGGTCCGCGTAGAGGAAGTTTACACCCGTCCGGTGGTTCTGAACCGCCGCCCGTACATTCAGGTAGGGTTTAAACGGGTATTTCAGAAGAGTACCAAGCGATTCCGCACCCTCCTCAAGGGGTATGGCCATTATGACTGAACATACTTCGGGGCACGCGCCCTACTGGCGCTTGTTCTGGGCAATTCCTCTGCCGGGAGAACTGCACGAAGCCATCGCGGCCATCCAAATGGAACTGGCGCGCAAGATGCCGCTGGATGCAGTCCGGTGGATCCCGCCGGTCAACGTGCACTTGACCCTCACGTTTCTGGGCAACTGGCCTCAGGGGAGCGTCCCCCGGCTCGCGGCCAGCGTCGAGGAAGCCACCCGGAAAGTTCGCCCATTCCACCTGCGCCTCAGCAACCTGGGGGTCTTCCCCCACGTCCGTCACCCTCGCGTCATCTGGCTGGGTGTAGAAGGGGAATTGAACACGCTGCGAAAACTCCAAGAAGCCGTAGCCCAGGCGATGGTACAACACGGATGGCAGCCGGACAGCCGACCTTACACACCTCACCTGACCATCGGTCGCGTACGAAAAGGGCTCAGCCGCACTACCCTCTCCGAGATTGGCCGGATTGTGGAACGGACGAAGGTGGCATCCTTTGGCGGCCACCAGGTGCGGGAAATCATCCTGTTCAAGAGCGATCTCCGTCCTTCGGGCGCGGTGTACACCCCTGTCTCGCGCATTAAACTGACCGCCGGATGACGCCACGACGTCCGCTTCTTCCTGAAAGCACGCCAACCCGGGAAGGTCTTCCCATCCTCCCGGGTTGGCCGAACGATTAATGTATCGAACGCAGCACTACGGTATGCCGGCTTATTCGATCTCCGAATAAGCCCGTTTCAACCCGGCACGGTTACGGGGGACAAACCGATACCCCAAGCCGTACTCGGTACGGATGTAGGTAGGCCGTTTGGGGTCAGGCTCGATCTTACGGCGCAGATGCCAAATATAAATGCGGGGATATTCCATGTCGTTACGGGCTTCCCATCCCCACACCCGCTTCAACAGCTCCTTGTTGCTGACCACGTGGTCCGCATTTTCCAGCAGCGCGGTTAACAACCGGAACTCGGTGGGCGTCAGGTGGATCTCCTGTCCCTCTTTGAGCACGCGCCGTCCCTTTACATCAATGTACAGGTACTCGTCCTGATATACAATAGGGGGTTCCTGTTTGTAGGCCAGGTAACGGCGCAGAAGAGCCCGCATACGGGCCAGAAGTTCTTGTAACCGGTAGGGCTTCAGCACATAATCATCGGCGCCCACATCCAGCCCCCGGACTACATCCTCCTCTTCTCCGTAAGCGCTCAGGACCAGGATAGGGATGTCGGAGACTTCCCGGATACGGCTGATCAGGGTGTAACCGTCCATCTCGGCCATACGGGTATCGAGGATAACCAAGTCAGGCCGATAATCGTAGAATACCCGCAACGCTTCTCGACCGCTCTCCGCGGTGTACACTTCATATCCTGCATGTTCCAGCTGCTGCTGCAACATTAACAAGAGAGAGCGATCGTCATCCACCACCAACACTCGATACACCCGTGCACTCTCGTCCTTTCGTCGTGGCATGGCTCTCCCTTCCTCCTTTCTGCACAGATCTTAACGGCCCTGCTGCATCCGTGGATGTCGTATTGTGTTGTTATGATACCCTACAAGCCGCCGTCAGACAAATTTTTCTTCAACGTGTGATTGTAGAGCGAACGTTTATCCCGCCCGCTCCAATGCGCATGGACGATGCACGATGGCCTGCTGTCCGGCCATGGTCCACTGCCCATGGCCGGACACACGCATAACCCTTCACCCGTTCCCCTCGCCACGAGGTCACACTTGACAGCCCATGCCTTTCGGGTTACAATGAGCTCAGGCTACACGAAAAGGCCGTCATACCATTCACATCGCAGCTCACAAGGAGGACGACCATGAGCGAACAGGGACAACCGGCTCTCTTTACCCCCCCGGAGGAAAATCCCCGACCGCAGGAACCCGTCGTCAGCACCCCTTTGACCGAGGCTCTGAGCTTAAACGCAGCCCTTCCCGCCTTTGAACGCTACATGCGAACCCGCGGGTTTGCCGAAAACACCCGTAAAGCGTTTCTCGGCGACCTCCGGTTACTCATCCAATTTCTGGGAGGACACCGACTGGTCAGCACGATTGCCACCGAGGATCTGGAAGGATTTCTCAACTGGTTGTACCACCGCCAGGAGCCTCCCCCGAAGCCTAAAACCATGGCCCGCCGCATTACCACGTTGAAGGTCTTCTTCGGCTTTCTTCAAGCAGAGAAGCTCATCGCCACCAACCCCGCGGAAGAGATCCCTCAAGTGCGGGCCCGTACGCCGCTGCCGCGCATCCTGCACGACGACGAGGTAGAACGTCTGTTGGAAGTCACTCAGAACAAGCTGTGGGGGCGCCACCCGGATCCTCGCCCCCACTTGTTGGTCACGCTGGTGCTTTCCACCGGCATTAAGAAAGGCGAAGCCGTTAACATCAAATTATCCCACATTGACCGCTCTAACCCACGACGGCCTGTCCTGGAAATTCGTTACGATAACCCTCGCATGCGCCACAAGGAACGTAACATCGCCCTGCCGGCATCGTGGTTACCCGTGTTGGACCAATACCTGGCCATTTATCGTCCCAAGGAACGGCTCTTTGAGTGCACCGCCCGTAACCTGGAATATGTGTTGGCCGACGTGGCCGAAGAGGCGGGGATTGAGGATGGGGTATCCTTTGAATGTTTGCGCTGGACCTGTGCCGTGCGTGATTACCGACGGGGCATGCCGGAAGAACAGTTACGGCAGAAGTTAGGCCTCTCACCCATTACTTGGCGGGAAACCCTGGAAAAGATCCGCAAGCTGGCCTCTCCCGGCCTTTGAGCCAGGACCAGGCCGGGCTTCCCGGTCCCACTGTGCCGTGTGTGATGTGAAGGGCACGAGAGGACAGGGAACCCCGGCCCGATGTTGTCCCTTACGAGGAATAATACTGTCCTATGACCGGCAACGCGTACACCGGCCGCCAACCGTCGCTCATGGGTTCCTTGAGGAAAGGTGCCAGCTCCTCCTCGGTGCGAAGGGTCACCTCCTCCACGGGGGGCAGCTTGCCGGACGGGAACGCGTCCATGACGTCTTTGATGAACAAGGTGAGATAGCGAAGAATCGCGGCCAGGGGCCGTTTGGCCTTCCACGCTTCAGCGTCTGCCGCGTGCCCCACCACCCCTTCGGGCGTGGCAGCCAGCTCAATCGCAAAATGCCCTTCCCCTTCTGACCACCGGCTGGGCCGGTGATACGGATCTACCGACTTGTCAAAATGTCCCTCAGGCAAGTACCCCTTGCCCTCGGTGTTTACCGCGTAGTTCATGTCCACCATGTCCGGGTTCAATAGTAACATCAGGGATGTTTCGGCCTCTTCGGCGTGCACAAAGTCGGTGTTCCAGGGACCACCCCGCTCCCGCGTGTAGAAGAACTCCCGAACCGCCCGATGCCAATCCAACACGCGGAAAATGCCGGGCAGCTGGTACCGTTTCTGGAACTCCTGCACCGCAGATTCAAGGACCCACAATTGGCCGTGGTTGTTCAGGATCAACTGCTTGCGGTACCCGTCGTTCCACAACCCCAGCATCACGTCGATCATCAACTCCCGCACGACCTCCTCCCGCACCGGTACCGTGCCCGGCATGCCGTAATGGTGGTACGGATGGGCGCCAAAATTGAGGGGAGGTAAGGATAAAGCCACCGGCAGGTCCATCTTGGCCTTCATGTACCGGCGCACAGCCTCGGCAATCTGGCTCACAAACAGGGTATCCACCGCGCTGACCATGTGCAGGCCGTGGTTTTCCGTACATCCTACCGGGATGATGACAAAATCACACTTCCGGCGCTCCTCAATAAGCTGAGCGCGAACGGTGGTCTGAATGTACGATCCAGGTTTACCCCATTCCACCGGTGAGGGAACGCCGTATTCGGCCAGGATGCGGTCGATCTCCTCATCACTGGCCTCCCAGATCTCCTTCTTCATCCGCCCGACGGCGTTGTCCTCAAAATACACGCCGGGCGTCTTGGTGGCCAACCAGCCTTTGGGTGCCTGTGCATTTCCACTCATGGTTCATTGCCTCCTGCATTATTGTATGATGGTGTGTGTCCCTCAAGTCGAAGCTTCCTGAGCACCACCGACGGGCACGGGACGTCCTTCCGTGTACGACCGTTTAACGGCCAAAGCCACTGCCAGCGCGCGTCGACTGTCCTCACCCGAAGGGGAGAGGGGTTTGTCCGCCAACACCCCGGTTACAAAAGCGAGCATTTCGTTCCGAAACGCGGTTGCAAAGCGTTCCGGAAACCAGGGATACACATCGTGTCGCACACCGGTGCGGTCCAGCACCAACAGAGGCGTCTGCTGTATCGTTCCGATCCACAGAGCGCCTTCATCGCCCAGAATTTCGGTGCGAATGTCATACCCATACCGGGCGTTACGGCTTACATCGATGTTGCCCACTGCACCGCTCGCGAACTCCACGTTCACCAGGCCATTATCCACGTCGCCTACGGTGGCCAACTGGGGATACACTAAGGCGCCCCCAATGGCGTGCACCCGCACAATGGGGCTGTCCATCAACCACCAGGCAAGGTCATAGTCGTGCACCCCCATGTCCACGAAAAACCCCCCGCTCACTGCGGGATCATCGTCCTCGTGGGCGGGCCACCGTGGATCGCGATTCACCCCTTTGTACATGACCGGCCGTCCAATAGCCCCGGCCTCGATGAGCTCTTTGGCCCGCGCATACGGGGGGTCAAAGCGGCGCATGAAGCCCACCATCAGGGGTACCCCGGCCCGCCGCACTGCGTCCAGGGCACGATCGGTATCTTCCAGGGTTAGAGCGATAGGCTTCTCACAAAAAATAGCCCGCCCCCTTTCGGCGGCGTGTATCACATGGCTCACATGTTCACAGGTAGCCGTCGCGATCACGACCGCATCGAGATCTCGGCGTTCGAGCACCGCTTCGTAACTGTCGGCCCATTCCACCCCCAGCTCTCTGGCCAATCGCTCTGCCACCGCCGGACGGCGACTGCCCACCACGACGAGTTCTGCTTGTGGCAGTTCCGCCAGATGACGCGCGTGGATCTGGCCCATTCTTCCCAGCCCGATAACACCGACCCGCAAACGCGCCGTGCCCATCCTTTACTCCCTGTTCGGTATTACACGCCCGGACATCCCGGCCGATAAGCGGGGGAATGTCCGGGCGTACCGGGTGCCGGTGTGCCCTTACGCAACTGTGACCGCATCCTGCTCTGTCGGAGTGGTACTCCGGGTTTGATCGGGGCGGATGATGATCTTGCCGTCCTCGCGACGGGTTAGCCGCTCAATAGCAGCCACCGCGTCGTCCAGGGAGAAACGGGCCGTAATAATGGGGCTGAGGTCCAACCGCCCAGCCGCTACCATACGGATAACGTTGGGGAAGTTCTGGTGCCCCGAATGGCCCTGGGCGCCGAACACCTGTGCCCGTCGCACCTGCAGGGTCTCCAAGTACATGGGGACGCGCTTTGGCGCGCGGCCGATTTGTACGATCTTGCCGTTGATGGCCAGGGCTTTTTCCATCTCCGGCACCGTGATGTGGGGCACGCCCGCGGCTTCCACGTGAACATCAAAACCCTCGCCCTGGCTCAACGTCAACAGAACCTCATGGGGGGACACGTCCCGCGGGTCGAACACGTGGTCTGCACCCACCTGCTGTGCCAGCTCACGGCGCTTCTGAGAGGTCTCAAAGGCTACGACCATACCTGCCCCGGCGGCGGCGGCCAAGCCAATGGCTGCCAGCCCAATGGGCCCTGCCCCATAGACGGCTACATACGCGCCAGGCTTAAACCCGCCCGCGCGGGTGAACAGCGCGTTATAAGAGACGGTGGTCGGTTCGGTCATCGCAGCCACCTCATAACCCTTCTCCTCGCCGAACCGCTCCAGGATCCCATCAATCCGCCAGCAGTACTTGGCCCCAATAGCGATGTACTGGGCCATAGCGCCGTCGATGGTGAAGCCAATCTCTTCCAGGTTTGTACAATGGTTGGGGAAGCCGTTACGGCACGGAATGCAATGACCGCACCAGATCATCTCCTCACAGGTGACAGGATCCCCCGGTTTCAGGTCCGTTACGTTACGCCCTACCTCCACCACCCGACCGGAGAACTCGTGGCCGATCACGACCGGAAACCGGGTCAATCCGGGGTAAAGGATGTACCCGTCCTCATCCGTCTCATAGAAATGCATATCAGAGCCACAGATGCCCACAGCCTTCACTTCCAGGAGCACATCGTCGGGGCCGATCTCCGGCACCGGCTTTTCGGTGATGGTCAACTGCGGGTGACGCCAAACGCTGCTGCCGGTAATGGCCTTCCCCGTTTGACGCTCCCACTCTGACACGGCATAATCTGGGCGTGGATCCCACTGTGCTTGTAACACGAGCGCTTTCATGATGTCGCCTCCTTTTTTAGCATAAACCCTGTTACGAACGTGCGGTTTACCCGTCGAAGGGTGCAAGGTGCCGATGGAAATGTTCGGCCAACGCCGCGCTGTACGCCTCCTCGTGGGCGCGCAATACCGCCAGTAAACGGTGACGGAAACGGAAGTTTCCCCCCTCATCGCGAGCTGTGAGGACCGAACCGAACGTCACGTGCAACACTTGCCGCCCATCCACCTCGTGGAGCACCCGGGGCAGATCCGCGTCGGAAAGGGCCTCTGGCGACGGGACCTGGCTTAACCGCGCCGATACGTGGTACGTCGCCCGATCCGTAGCGTATCGCTCCCGGGCGAAGGCGAGGATCTCGCGGAACAGGCGGGGCTCGTGTTGGGCCACCACCTCCAACGCGACCAAATACGAGGTCCCGGCCGTCTTTAAGTGGATTAAGTCGCCGGCCAAGCGGGCCACGATGGGGTAAATGCTGAATTTGTCCGAACCGGAATGGAGGCTCAGCTTGTACGGTCCAAGGGCTTGAGCCACGGCCACGTGTTGCCGAAAGGCGCGCTCGAATGCGGCCAGATCACCGATGTAGTCGATACCCTTTTCAAAGCGTCCCACAAAGCGAGGGGCTAAACTGACCCATTGAACCCCGAGCCGCCGCAACTCGCTGGCCACGTAAATGTGTTCTGCCACTCGGGTGGGCGTCTCGGTCTCGTCCACGGACATTTCCAGTTCAAAGGGGGTATTCCCCATGCGCTCTTGAAGATAACGGTACATTCGCACCGTGTGGGCGATGGCTGCCCCGTACTTGGCTGCTGCCCGCCACACATCCTCCTCGCTCAGGGTACACGCGGTATCCCCCAGGTCAAAGGTGCGTCCAACGTAGAGGGCCCGCAGCTTTTCTGGGGATGCGTCCAGGACATCCCAGGGCAACGTAGCCACCTTGGCCCGTATGTCAGCTTCGGGCGCCTCATCGGCGGTGTGGTCCACGTAGTCGCTGGGGTCTATGGTGAAAAAAGTGAACCCTGCAGCCACACAGCGATCCACGTGTTCAAACGTCTTCAGGTGATCTGCATCCGCGCCGAACCCCTCATGCCACCCCTCCTGAAACACACCCCAGAGCGCGTCGTCCATGACCTCCTGCGGCGAACGTCCGGTGCGTTCCATTTCGCGAATGGACTGTTGGGCGAACACAGGTCGCATGGTGTGCTGTCGCACTGCCCGCACGTGACCGGGCGTAGCCAGGCCCAGGCGGTCTCCCAGCCCAACGGATTTAACCATGCCCAACGGCTGCGGTCGCAGAAACGGCACGTGTGCCCGCAGGGCAGCGGCATTGGTGGCGTCGGTTGGACCTTCCAGCAGGTAACCTGTGCGCCGCTCGATGGTAACCTGATGCCACGTGCCCGAGAATTCGGTCAGGGGCTTTGGGGCGAAAACGCCTACCCGTTTTTCCTGGCCCTTTCGGGCCAAGAAAAACAAGGTGTCCTGGACGACGGTCACCGAGCGGGGAAAGATATCCCAACCGGTGGCATCGGCTAACTGCTGGCGCCACCGGGAGAGCGTGACGTCACTGTACTCTGTCCGATCAGCCCATGGCGTCATGTTCTCCTATCTCCCGGAGGTGTTGTGGACTCACGCACGACCAACTGGCACGGAAACACCCGGTCGGAGACCTCCTCCCCCGCCAGGAGGGCCAGGAGCATCTCCGCTGCCGCGTGGCCCATCTCAAAACGAGGCTGGCGTAAGGTGGTTAACGCGGGGGACACGTACCAGCTGGCTTCGATGTCGTCGAAACCGACCACACTCACATCGTCCGGAATGCGTACCCCCTGTTCCCGAGCCCGGGTCATCAGACCGATGGCCGTTCGGTCGTTGTAGCAGAGGACCCCGGTCGCGCCGGCGGCGACCAGCTGGTCCAGAGCCTGACGTCCGTTCTCAATGTCTGAAAACGTGCGGGGGTGCACCACCAGGTCGGACAGGTAAGGCAACCCCGCCCGACGCAGAGCCTGGCGATACCCTTCGAGGCGTCGCCGGTTGGAGGGTGGACGGAAGTGACAGCCCACATACCCGATCCGACGATGTCCCAGGTCGAGCAGGTGTTGCACGCCGGCCAGGGCACCGCTTTCGTCGTCCACACTCACCGAGTAAATGTACTCACCTTCTGCCTGGTTGTTGATCAGCACGATGGGGACTTGCAATTCCTGGAGCCGCTCAGTGTACAGGCTCCCCACGCGGGAAGCGATCACGATCATGCCGTCCACGCGGCGACGGTGAAAGCTTTCCACTACGGCGATCTCTCGACCGGGGTCCGCGTGGGAGGAGCACAAAAACACACTGTAGCCCTCACGTGTGGCCAGGTCCTCAATCCCTTCTACGATGCGGTCAATGAAGGGATCCGAGATGGAGGTAACGATGACCCCGATGGTGTAGGTGCGCTGGGTCACGAGGCTTTGCGCGATCACGTTGGGGATATAGCCCATTTCCTGGGCCAGTTGTCGGATGTACGCCGCCGTTTCAGGGTTCACGAGGGGACTATTGCGCAGCGCTCGCGACACCGTGGAGTGGGACACTCCCGCTGCCCGGGCGATATCCTTAATGGAGACACGGGACTTTTTTGGGTCTGGCTTGGTGGCCATACATTTATCCCTTGCACACGTGTGCACCCACGGGATAATGTACCACAGTCTATCCAAAATTGTCAAACCCTCTGCGGGATGGAGAAGCGGGTTGAGGGGAGGATTGGCGGGCATACCGTCTTTTGTCCTGTGCCCGTGGCACAGCGCCGAGGGCGTTTGCGGATTTGACGCGGTGAAGCACGTATATATAATGGGGAAGCGAGCGAGGGCCCGTGGTGTAGTTGGCTAACATACCGGCCTGTCAAGCCGGAGATCGCGGGTTCAAGTCCCGTCGGGCCCGCTCCA
>WFWT01000033.1 GCA_015490995.1 Anaerolineae bacterium
CCGTACAGGGTTAGGGGTTGTTCCACGTGCACCGGTACCCCTACCACCCACACAGGGCGATCAACAGGCCACGTCATAGCCCATAAGATCACCAGAGAGAGCAACACCCAAAGCCCCCCCTGTGCCCGACGCCAAGGGCCCAACACCCACGACACCCCCCCTCCTAACAGGATGAGGACCAGCATGCCCATCACGCCGCTCACCACGACACCTCCCCCCGCTCCCGGACGGTTGCTAGCTCATCCTCCTGGTCAGGACTGCCCCATCTCATCCAAACCCCTTCACCGGCCGCGATCATCCCCCCTGTAGCGGCCAGCCCAACGTCCAGGACAGTTAGGAAGGGAACCCAGGAAGTAGGCACCTGCCACCAGGCGAGCAGGAAAAAGGCTGCATGTACCCACATCTGCGCGGCCAATGTGCTTCGGATCACGTCTCCTCCCAAGGCGATCAGCCCGACCCCTCCCAGCACCAATCCCGCGACACCGTTGATGTAGATCGGATTTGGCCACACTTGAAGGAAGTACGGTTGCGCTTGCCATAAAGCCAGGCCCACGAACACAAGCACAGGCAAACGAACCCACACCCCACTCTCCACGCGCAACGGTCGGTGGGGACGACGTCGTGCGCCTAGCCACAAAAGGGTTCCTCCCACACCGGCAGCGACCATCCTGCTCAGAGCCCACGGTCGCGGCAACAAGGGCACTAACAGGATGGCCACCGTCACTCCCACCCCTGCGGCCATCACCACCAAGGCCCGCCAGTCCTCCACCAGCACCATCAGCCCTACCAAAAGCAACAACCCCATCACTACACCCTGCAACCGAGGGGACACCTGGGTTATGGATGTCTGTGCCTGAGCTTCGATCAACCACATCCCAAAGACATCCCACACATTCCCCATGCCCTTTACCCTCCCAGATAGCTCCAAACCCAGGCAAGCACCGCGGCGAGGAGCAACCACCCCACCCATCCGGCACCTTCCAGCAAACTGAGCACCCCGCCTACTCCCATCCAACCCCACCGTACCACGTTGCGGATCATCTCCTCAACGGGTTCCAGAGAAGCCAGTACCCGAATACCCCAGGCCCACGCACGCATGTCGACGAAAATACGATCATACTGCCAGGCCAGGAATCCACCGATGCTTCCGACAACCAGGGCAGAGCCCCACCAACGACCTACCTGTACCCACCCGAGCGGGACGGCCATCACATTCCACACCAGAAGTGCCCCCACCAGCACACCCAGCGGCAAGGCATGCCGCCATCGAAACGGACCGCGCGAGGACTCTCCCAGAAGCAACGCGGAGACGACCAGCGCGTCGGCCAGGAACAGCGCGCTTCCCAGGAGAGGTTGCCATGCACCCACGCTGAGAGGCACTTCGCGCCAGGGAGAGGTCAACAAGCCGGGCACTCCCCAGACCCAGGCAGCCAAAGCCCACCCCAACTCGCGGCTCCCGCGCGGGATCGGGTACTCCCGCAACATGCTTCGAGCCACCCCTGCCAACAGCACCCCACCCCCTAACATGCTTCCCACCAGAAAACTCTCGCCCCGCCACACCCAAGGCACCAACACCAGGGTGCTCATGCGCTGGATCAGCACCCAATGCCACCGCACTGAGGGCGCGCGAGATGTCCAGGCGGCCAACGCACTCCCGAAGACGGCCACAACCCCCAAGAACACCCATACCTGATGCCCCCATATTCTCTCACTGCCAGGAAGGCTTATCCAGCGCACCAACCAGCCCACGCCTGCCACGGCCGGTGCCCATTGCCACGCTTCCGGCAGACCGCGACGCGGCCGTTCACCTTCACGGTGGAAGGGATAAGCGCCCAGGCGGACCCATACGGCCAGACCTAACAGGGCTAGCGCCCACTCCGGGAGCACCAGATCGGACCAGGGGGCCATAGCAAAGGGTTGGGTAACGACGATAACCCACACGATCAACGCGGTCAGCAACGAGAGCCCCAGAGCCCGCACGGGCATAGCCCCTCGTGTTTCCCCCATTCGCGTCAATAGCCCCACCTCCAACACCACCCATCCCAGCAACAGCGCGGGCAAGTTCTCTGCTACCAGCACCACCATCGCCCCGGCCAGCAGCACCAGTCCTCCACTGAGCACAGGAACCCGTCCGGCCGGGGGGCGGAGTGGCACACACGCGCCGGCTGCCCCCAACGCAGCTAACACCCCAAGCAACGGCCAAATCGTCGCGGATACCTGGGTGCGCACAAACAATGGCGGAGCATCACCCGGTGACAGGACCAGCACGTGCGCCACCGGCGCGGGAACCAAACGCCACACCATCACCCATACGGCTACCACCCACGTTCCCAGGAGGGCTAGGGCCTGGCTCAAACGGGGAAAACGGCGAGGATTCACCACCAGGAGGGCTGCCGCGGTTAGGCCATATACCAACACCGGCCCCCATGGTGTGAACAACACGACGAAACCATTTACATCCATAGTTCGCGCGTCAACCCCTCTCCCAGGTTCCGGACATTCGCGAAGAACGCCCCGCGGCGGTACAGCTTACTTGAAGCCCAACTTGCGTCGCAACGCCTCGGCCACCACCTCCGGCACCATTTCTGCCAGCTCGCCATTGTGTTTAGCCACGTCCTTCACAATGGTCGAACTCAAAAACGCGTACTCCACGCGGGTCATCAAGCACACCGTTTCCACCTCCGGGGCCAGGGTCCGATTCGTAAGGGCCAACTGCATTTCCCACTCAAAGTCCGAAATGGCCCGCAACCCACGGACAATAACCGTCGCGCCCAAGCGCTGGGCTAGGTGCACGGTCAACTCCCGGTACGCGACAACGCTCACGTTGGAGAGGTCGGACAGCACTGCACGGGCCAACGCCACCCGCTCCTCTGTGGAAAAGAGCAGGTTCTTCAAGGGACGGTCGTACACCGCGATGTACAGGTGATCAAACAGCTGTGCGGCGCGACGAGCCACGTCTATGTGGCCCCAGTGAATGGGATCGAACGTTCCCGGGTAAACGGCTTTGGGCATGATGTCGCCTCAACCCGCAGGGTTTAACTGAACTCGGTGGGGTGTTCCCAGAAAAGGCGAACCCGTTCCGCCAGCAAGGCGTGTTCAGGCCGGGAGAGGTCTGGATCCGCGTCGCTGAGTTGCCGGGCAACCCGCCGGGCCATCTCCAGCACCTGGGTATCGCTCAAACGGGCCAGTCGCAAGGGGGGCATGCCACTCTGCCGGGTGCCGAAGAAATCACCGGGGCCCCGCATGGCCAAATCTTTCTCCGCCAACCGAAACCCATCGTGTATGGCCTCCAAAGCGCGCAGGCGTTCCACAGCCTCAGGCGTGGCCCCCTCGGAAATGAGAATACAATACGACTTGTGCTCTCCTCGTCCGACACGCCCGCGAAACTGGTGCAACTGCGCTAACCCAAAACGCTCCGCGGACTCGATTAATATCACCGTTGCGTTGGGAACATCAATACCCACCTCGACGACCGCAGTGGATACCAGGATATCAAGCTCACCGGCTGCAAACGCCCGCATGACCTGATCTTTCTCCTCGGCCCGCAGGCGACCGTGGAGCAAGCCTAACCGCAGGTCGGGAAAGATCTCCTGGCGAAGCCGCTCAAACGCGTTGACCGCGGCCCGTTCATCTCCAAGCTCATCATCATGCCCCTCGACCAGGGGGTAAATGATAAAGGCCTGGCGGCCTGCAGCCACCTGCCGACGAATGAACGCGTACGCTCGCTCCCGTTCAGTGGGCTTCAGCCAGCGGGTCAACACCGGTTGCCGACCGGGAGGTAGCTCGTCGATGACGGAGAGGTCCAGATCACCGTACAGGGTTAGGGCCAGGGTGCGCGGAATAGGCGTCGCGCTCATCACCAGCAGGTGAGGAGCCTGCCCCTTCGCGCGCAGGGCTGCCCGCTGAGCCACCCCAAATCGATGCTGTTCGTCCACCACGGCCAATGCCAGGTTCTGAAATTGGATCCCTTCCTGGATAAGGGCGTGTGTGCCCACCACAATGTGCACGGTGCCTTCCCGGATGGCCTGTAAGAGCGCCTCCCGTTCCTGACCACGTACCCGCCCGGTGAGGAGGGCCACCCGCACGTGAGCGCCATCCGGCAAAGTCATCTCGCCAAATAACCGTTCCAGGGTGCGATGGTGTTGCTCGGCGAGAATTTCGGTGGGCGCCATCAGAGCGGCCTGGGCGCGGTTACATACTACTATCCACATGGCCGCTGCCGCGACCACCGTCTTGCCTGAACCCACATCCCCCTGTAAAAGCCGGGCCATCGGCCGCGATTGCTGCAGGTCTTCCAGGATTTCCATCAACACCCGCTCTTGCGCCTTCGTGAGGGTGTAAGGCAGCTGTCCCAGGAACTGATCCAGCCATGCCTTATGCACGGTAAGGGGCTGTCCGGTCTGCGAACGCCAGCGCTGACGTTGGCGCAGAATGCCCAGCTGGAGAAAGAGGAGCTCATCGAACACCAGACGGCGCCGGGCCTCGGCCGCACTCTGCTCATCGTCAGGGAAGTGAATTTGGCGGTACGCCTCGGCCAGAGGCAATAACCCCAACTCCTGACGTAAGCGCTCCGGCAAGTAGTCCTCCAACTGGGAGGTCCACGATTCGATCACCTGCTTGATGATTTTGCGCAGCCAACGCTGGCTGATGCCCTCGGTCAAGGGATATACCGGCACCAACCGACCGGTGTTCACCAGGTCCTGATCCACCGGTTCCCACTCAGGGTTCACCATGACCAACCGGCCCAGGTAAGCGTCCACCTTGCCGCTGAAGGCATAGGTACGACCCCGCGTCAATTGGCGGATGATGTAGGGGTTAAACCACGTTGCCTGAATGCTGCCGCTGGCATCGGTCACAATCGCGTGGACCAACTCGCGCCCTCCCCGGGTCTTCCGTTTGCCGAAATCCCACACGTTGCCGATGATGGTGACCTGATCGCCCACCCGGAGTTTGCCAATAGGCTTTAGCGTAGCGTAATCGATGTACCGCCGGGGAAAATGCGTTAACAAATCCCCCACCGTGTGAATGCCCAACCGGGCCAATCGGCGGGCGTTCACCGGACCCACACCGGGCAGCCGGGTGACCGGCGCCTCCAGCCCGCTCTCCGGAGGGGGCGCCTTCACGGCCGGCCGCGCACGCGGCTGGGTAGGAGGAGGCACTGTGGGCCGGGGCAACCCCGGGGG
>WFWT01000034.1 GCA_015490995.1 Anaerolineae bacterium
CGTATGGGGCCAAGGGGGTGGGGGAGCTCCCCAGCATCCCTACCAGCCCGGCCATCACCAACGCCATTTACAACGCGGTGGGCGTTCGCATCCTCACCCTGCCGGTGGACCAGGACGCTTTATTGCGGGCGATGAAAGCCGGTCGGCGGGAGATCGTGGAGGGTTGGGGATGGCATGGATGGCCAATACCGACATCGGCCCCTCCGGGTGGAAACCCGACTTCCTCATGACCGCGTGCCCGCTCATCGGTCCCCATGTATAATGGTCACCAGGCCATCATCGGTGGCAGGGTGAATGCGGTGTGTGAGCACCTTGCACAAAGGAGGGGACACCCATGGCAAAAGTGGCGTTACTCATTGAGGACATGTACGAAGATACCGAGGCCTTGGTGCCGTATTATCGGCTTCAGGAAGCCGGTTTTGAGGTGGATGTGGTGGGCCCTGAGGTGAAGGTGTACACTTCCAAACACGGGTATCCGTTGAAAGCCAACGTCGCGGCCAAAGATGCCCGCGCGGAGGACTATGTGGCGGTTATTATTCCCGGCGGCTACGCGCCGGACAGAATGCGGCGCAATTCGGCCATTGTGCGCTTCGTGCGAGAGATGAACGACCAGGGCAAGGTCATTGCAGCCATCTGTCATGCGGGTTGGGTCTTGGTAGAAGCGGATATCTTGCGGGGCCGACGATGTACGTCCTTTTTCAGTATTCGCAAGGACATGGAGAACGCCGGCGCGGTGTGGGAAGATAGCCCTACGGTGGTGGACGGCAACCTGATCACCGCGCGTTTCCCCGCGGATTTGCCTGTCTTTTTGCGCACCATTGTGGCCACTATCGCGGCCGATGCTTGAGCGTTGGGTGGGATAACCTAACGGGACCTACCAGGACGAATCCTTTCCGGCGGGCAAATGAGCAGTGGATGCACATGTGGATGGTTGAGTGAGGGGCGGATCGGGACCTTGGCCGGTCCGCCCCTCACCATTGCGCTGGCAAGGCGAACATCGGGAGGAGCGAGAGATGGCCTTCCCTTCACGTACGGTAAAGGTCTCTAAAGGGGAGCGGGAAGTACCAAGCTGGATGACGTGGGTGGGATGGGGGTGGGTGTTCCTCGGCGTGGTGCCGGCCTGGGCTCTGTTAACCTATCCAGGCTGGTGGGTGACCACTGAGGGATATTTTCCGTATTTTAACGCCCAGGCGTGGTTGGCAGCTCCCCGTTGGGTGTGGCGTCCTCCCTACATAATGGCCGATATGCCTGTCCCCTGGCCTCTGCCAGAAGGTGTGGTGATGTTAGGGGTGTGGAGTGGGTTGGACGTGTTGACCGCGCTGCGGTGGAGTCTGGTGATAGCGTTGGTGGGGGGAGCGCTGGGGGTGTACGCTCTGTTGCGTCCCGTGGCCGGGGTCTGGCCCGCGGTCGCCGCGGCGTTGGTATGGGCCTACGCGCCGTACACGTTGGGGCTTGTGTACCGGTTGGGACATGTGCGCGAGGTGTGGGTGTGGGCATGTGTGCCCTGGGTGTTGGCCGCGCTGGGACGCGGTTGGGGGCGAACCATCTGGCCGCGTGGCGGGGCGTGGAGCTGGCCGTTAACCTTGGCCGCGTGGGCCCCCGCGTTGTTCCCGGAATGGGCATTTGGCCCGACTCCCGGCCTGCACCTCCTCTCACCCTGGTGGGGGGGTGTCACACTGGCCGGGGTTCCTTTCATTGCGTGGGCGGTGGCCCGCTTGGGCATGGCCGTGCCCTTCTACGTCTTCACCCTGACCGCCGCGGCCGCGCTGTTGGTTGTGCCCCCTGCCCGTCCCACGTATCTGGCGTATACGCCACCGCCGGAACCGGTGGCCGTGTTTCAGGGTCAGGGTGTTATCCTGCTGGAGGTCCAGGTGGACGGCCGGCTGGCGCCCGGGGAGAAGGTAAGGGTCTCTGCCTACTGGCAGGTGCTACGTGCCCAGAAGGTGAACTGGACGGTGTTCACCCAAGTTCTGGGGCCTGACAACCGCATTTGGGGCCAATTCGATGGCCCGGTGGGGGGGGTCACAATGCCCCTATCCCGTTGGGCGGAGGGGGAGATGAGAGGAGAGGTGTACCAGTTGGACATCGCTACGGAGGCTCCACGGTCGCTGCGTCTGATTATGGGCCTGTACAACCGGGATACCATGCAACGTCTACCCTTGCTGGACGGGAGGGACCATGTGGTGGTGGCTACGGCACCGTAAGGCCACATGGGGATATGGTGTCCTGTTGGTGGTGGCCTGTGTGCCCGCGATTCTGCCTTTCCTTACCCCGGGCTATTTCTGGAATGCGAACGATGCTCGGCACGATGTGTATTTTATCTTCGAGTACGTGCGGGCGCTGCGTGACGGCGATTGGTACCCTCGCTGGCTGCCCGACATGACCTTTGGCCTGGGATATCCCCTGTTCAACATCTATGCGCCCTTTGCAGTTCAGGTGGGTGTGGGGTTGTACCTTCTGGGGTGGAGTTTCACCCAGGCAGTGGAGGGGGTGTTTATTCTCAGTGTGTTTTTCTCAGCCCTGGCCATGTACGGCTTTTTGCGAGGGGTGGTGGGGGAAGGAGCGGCCTTTACAGGTGCAGTTGCCTATGTCTACGCGCCCTATCACCTGTTGGACCTGTATCAGCGGGCAGCGATGGCCGAATCGGTGGCTCTGGTCTGGATGCCTTTGGTGTTGTGGGGAGTGCGAGCGTGTGTCGAGCGGCCGTCGGCCATACGAGCCGCCGGGTTAGGGCTGGCCTACGCGGGGTTGATGGTGACCAGCAATCTGGTGGCCGTGCTTGTCACTCCGGTAGCGCTCGGTTATGGCGTGGTGCTTCTCTTAAACCGCCGTCGTCGGATGTGGCAACGTCTGCTGACCGCCGGACTCGGTGCCGCGATGGGTATGGGACTCAGTGCCTGGTTTTGGCTACCGGCTCTGTTGGAGTTCCGGTACGTGAACCAGACACAGTGGTATGGGGGGTATTACGACTATCGACAGCACTTTGTGTACTTCTTTCAGCTCTTTAGCCCTCATTGGGGCAGCGGCATCAGTGTGCCCGGGCCGGATGACGTGATCAGTTATCAGGTCGGTTTGGTGCCGTATTTCCTGGCCCTGGCCGGTGGCAGCGCGTTGCTACGCCGGGGATCACGCTGGCGAGTGACCGGGATATACATGAGCGGGGTAGCGCTCACCGCCCTGTTCCTGACCACGGCAGCGTCGGCAGAGGTGTGGGCGACCGTGCCGGGAGTGGCGTTTGCCCAGTTTCCCTGGCGATATCTGATGGTGGTCATCCTGGCAGTGGCCACGTTGGTCGCAATCGGGGTAGCCGATGTAACCAACGGACAAGGACGATGGCTTCACCGTGTCGCTCCACTTGTGGGGGCTGTGCTCCTTATCCTGGGCAGCGCTTCTTATCTCCACGTGGAGGTGGTAACCCCTTTGCCGGAGCAAGGTCCCCCCGGTCTTCCCGCGCTGATGCGATTCCAGGCCAGTGAGGATGAAATGACCGGGGTGACGGTGTTTGCCAAGGCCGTTCCTCGTTGGACCGGGCTGGCAGAGCTGCTCGCGCGTGGTCAGGACGTGCGCACCCGGGTAGACTACACGTACGTGCCGGAGGATGGGTCCCTTATAGTTAAGACGCTTCGCTACCGGAGCAGTGAGGAGGTCGTGTGGGTGGAAGCAAAACGGCCGGGCTTGCGGTTGGTGTTTAACCTGCAGATGTACCCAGGTTGGACCGCTTACATCTACGATGAGACCGGCACCCAGTTACGTCAGGTGCTGCCCTGGACTGCGCTGGAGATTACCGATCCTTACGGACAGGTGACGGTGCCCCTTCCCGAAGGGCGTTCCGTCGTGGTGGTGCGGTTTGAGGATACCCCGCCTCGCCGGGCGGGACGATATATCGCGTATGTCTCCTTGGCCGCTTTGGTCTTGTCGGTTTTACTTGAAGGGGTGCGTCGTGGACGAAGGAGCTTGAGAGGACGTGACCGCTCATCTGTCCGGGAGTGGGGGACGTAATACCTTAAGCGAGAGGAGGAGTGAACCCATGCCACGGTGGGAAACGTACCATCTTGCCACGACGGTGGAGGATGCCCTGAATTTCCTGGCGGTTTATCAGGGTGAGGCTACTGTGATAGCAGGTGGTACTGATTTAATGATCGACTTGGAAACCGGAGAGGTCCCTCTTCCGCGCGGGGTTGTGGACATTACTCGGGTGAAGGAGTTACAGGTGTTGCGCCGGGAGGGGAAATACGTGGTGGTGGGTGCGGGTGTGACCCATTCTCGCATCGTCACGTCGTCGTTGCTCCAGGTAGAGGCGCCGTGCCTTGTGGAGGCATGTGGGGTAATAGGGGGACCTCAGGTGCGTAACATGGGGACGTTGGGCGGGAATGTGGCTCATGCGCTGCCTGCGGCGGACGGCACCGTTGCGCTGGTGGCGTTGGAGGCCGAGGCCCAGGTCGCTCGGCGCACAGCGGAGGGTCAGGTTGTGCGTACCTGGCATCCCATAACGAGCCTTTTTCTGGGTCCGGGGCGTTCGGCCGTGGATTCCACACGGGAGTTAATCGTCGCGTTTCGTTTCCCTGCCCGGCGCCCCCGGGAAGGCAGCGCGTTTGACCGCATTATGCGTCCCCAGGGGGTGGCGTTGCCCATCCTAGGAGTGGCCGCCCGGGTTCAACTCACCCCGGATGGCCAACATTTTCAGCGGGCCTGTCTGTGCATCGGTCCGGCAGGGCCGGTTCCGTTCCGGGCCCGTCAGGCAGAGGCCGTGCTGGTGGGCCAGCCGGTCGGGGAGGAGACCCTGGCCCAAGCTGTGACCGCCGCCCTAGAGGAGGCGCGTTTGCGCACTTCCCGCCATCGGGCCACTCGGGAGTACCGTCAGGAAATGCTGCGCGTCCTTCTTCGTCGGGTGATTCCCAAGGCTGTGGAACGAGCGCGCACGTGGAAAGGAGTGGACACGCCATGAGACGTTGGCTCGACGCGGTAATTTTGGTCGTTGTGCTGGTAATGGTGGCGCTGGCCATCTTCCTTTGGCCGGTACCCCGTTCCCCTGAGGGGACGGCCACACAACCCAACCCTCCGGAGGTGACTCCGCCACCGGCAACCTTTGTCACGCCGTGGACCACGGTGCGCCTGGAGCCGGTGGCCGATGGCTTCAGCCAGCCCACGTATGTCGCTCACGCCGGGGATGGCAGCGGTCGTCTCTTCGTGGTGGAAAAGGTAGGTCGGATCTGGATTGTGGTGAATGGGAAGGTGTTGCCAGAACCCTTCCTGGACATTACCGACCGGGTGCGCTCGAGTGAGATTGAACGTGGCCTTCTCAGCGTGGCTTTCCACCCCGATTATGAAACCAACGGTCGGTTTTTTGTAAATTACACAGACCAGAAAGGAAACACCGTTGTGGCTGAATACCGGGTGAGTGAAGATCCCAACCGGGCCGATCCGAACAGCGAGCGGGTGCTGCTTTATATCGAGCAACCCGCCGCCAACCATAATGGAGGACAGCTTCAGTTTGGCCCTGACGGTTATCTCTACATCGGCATGGGGGACGGGGGAAGCGCGGGTGATCCTTGGGGAAACGCGCAGAACTTGCACGTTCTCCTGGGCAAGATGCTCCGCATTGACGTGGACGGCGGTGAACCGTACGGAATCCCACCGGATAATCCTTTTGTAGGCCAGGAAGGTATACCCCCCGAGATTTGGGCCTATGGCCTGCGCAACCCATGGCGCTTTTCCTTCGACCGGGAAACCGGCGATCTGTACATTGCAGACGTGGGCCAGAACCTCTGGGAGGAGGTACACGTTGTCCGCGCGCCGGACCCCGGGGGACAAAACTTTGGGTGGGATATCATGGAAGGTTTTCACTGTTTTGAGCCTCCCGAAGGCTGTGATACCACCGGTCTGACAATGCCTGTGGTGGAGTACGGTAGGGGTAAAGGATGCTCCATTACGGGCGGATATGTGTACCGGGGACGTCGGTACGCGGACATCCAGGGCACGTACTTCTTCTCCGATTTTTGTTCCGGTCGCCTCTGGGGACTCCGATTTCAAAATGGCCAGTGGGAATGGACGGAGTTTCTCGACACGGAGTTGAACGTGAGTTCTTTTGGTGAGGACGAGGCCGGAGAGGTGTACGTGGTGGACTTTCGCGGGGGCATTTACCGGATTGTGGGTGCGGTGCTCGCGCCGACACCTACGCCAACACCGACGTCCACACCCACACCGACGTCCACACCTACACCGACGTCCACACCTACACCGAGGGCCATGGCTACTCCTTCCCCTGTGTCTTACCTGCCGTTGCTGGAGAAAATGCGTGAGCGCGCACAGGCGCCCAGGAACGTCCCCCTGGACATCGGGTGTCAATAATCCGGGGAAGAGGGCATCTTGTCCACGTATTCGAGCCCTTCGGCCCCAAGCCAGGCCTGTAGCGTGTTGGGGTCGGTGTTCTGCACGCACACCAGATGGCTGGGACATCGTACACAATCGCTGTTACCAAACCCGACCCAGGGAATGGTAGTGCCCGGCAAGTGCAGCAGGCAGGTGACCCAGTCGCATTCGTGGACGGTTATAGCGGTGGTGTACAGCACCGCTCGCGGGAAGACTTGAGTGGCAAGGTAATCCACGTGCCAATGGAGGCGTTTGTCCCTTTTCAGGTGGCGATGTAGACGGGCAGCCAGTCCCCCTGCTCCCCGGGCACTGCCCACGTACACGTATTCCCCGGGGAGAAGCAGGCGTGTGCCCAGCCGCCCTACCGTCAATGACAGGGGACGGGGCAATGTGAAGATAAGGGCGTATGTGCCGGGATCACGAGGCCACATGGTACGGAATCCGGGGAAACAACGTTTCAGGGAACTCGTGAATGCGCTCCGGCCCTAAAGCCTGCAGCGTGTCCCGTACCTCCTGTAGAGCTGCCCGTAAACGCGCCACGTCAATGCCTAAGCAAAGGGCTGGCACGTTCCGCAGGTTGTGTTCGGCGCGGCGGAGCATCTTCATCGCGCCAGCATAATGTCCTCGTCGGATGTGATACATGGCGATGCCGAACTGGAGCACCCCCTGGTACAGGTCCCGGCACGGACGTGGTTCGGCCCGCCACGCTTCTTCCAGCAGCTCGTGGCACTCATAATACGCGCCGCGATCGAACAGGGCCAATCCCTCCAGAGCTACAGGACTGGGCCGGTCACGACAGCCGGTAGGGTCCTCCTGTGAGGCCGTGTACGCGGCCAGCATTTGAGGCCATTCGTGGTGGAAACGATGGCGTGAGAGGACCTGGGTCGCGCCGAGGTGGCGAGCTCGCCGGCGGGCTGCTGTGTCCACATGGGGGCCAAAGGCCAGGACGGGAACGGAGGGCCAGCGCTCTCGGACCGCACGCAGCCGATCTTGCCATCGGCTTTCGGTAATCGACCCCATTTCCACCACGACTACCTGTGGCGTGCTTTCAACAACATCCGGTGGCACATCCACCAGCGCACGAACACCAACCTTCTGGGCCGCTGCTGTAATGGCCGTGCTGCTCAACATATCGCGCGGGTAGACCAGGATGAACGGCTTTTCTCTCATGGCGTCAGCCCCGTGTCCTCCATGCGTGGTTTGCGGCGTCCATCAGGGGCACGTTCCCACAAGGGGCACCATCGTTCCTGAGGAATAAGCCGGCCCGTGTGAGGGCCAGAAGGATGCTGGCATATGACCGTCAACCGGGAGACCTGGCCATCCCCCGTCGCGCGCAGGGCCCGGGAATAAGCGCATGAGTAACAATCAGCCCCACGCAACCGCTGCCACCACTGACGCCAGCGCGTGCCCCACGTCCTAAGCAGCTTCATCCTGACCGGAGATGAACCTGAAGTAGTTTCACGGGATAGGTTCTTCTTCATAAGTTTTCATCACTCTTGGCCCACAGTAGGCCGGGCTGCTGTTTTTGACCGCAAGTGGCAGGGGAACGCGTGGGCTTTCGGGTAGGATTATACCACATTGTGCCCTGCTATAGACGGGCTTTCGAACAAGAAATGAGGGTGACGGGGTTTGGGTTATAATGTTCTGTGCTCAAATTCGTGTCTCCGTACCCGGACAGGAGCAGTGCACCGAGATGCGCAAAGTCCAAAGGAGGCGAACAATGGTGACGACGGTGACCACAGCGCAACGAACCCGCTCCATTCTGGCTAAGCTAGGCTTACGGGATGTGAATCCCGGTGCGTGTGTGGGGCCGGACCGGTGGATCGAAGACCCGCGAGGGGAACGGTTGGTCTCCTACAACCCCACCACCAACGAGCCCATAGCCAGCGTCATTATGGCTGGCGCGGCCACGTATGATGAAGTGGTCACAGGGGCGGTGCAGGCATTTCAGGAGTGGCGCATGGTGCCCGCGCCGAAACGGGGAGAGGTGGTGCGGGAACTGGGAAACTTGCTCCGGGAGTACAAGGAGCCCTTGGGGGAACTGGTCACCCTAGAGGTGGGGAAGATTCGAGTCGAAGGCTTGGGCGAAGTGCAGGAAATGATCGACATTTGTGATTTCGCGGTGGGGTTGTCCCGACAGCTGTACGGGTTAACCATGGCATCCGAACGCCCCCGTCATCGCATGTACGAACAGTGGCATCCCCTTGGCGCCATCGGCATTATTACGGCGTTCAACTTTCCGGTCGCGGTGTGGTCCTGGAACGCGGCGATTGCGGCCGTGGCAGGGGATACGATGGTGTGGAAACCCTCCCCTCAGGCCCCACTGACCGCCGTGGCCGTACAGCATTTGTGTAATCGGGTGCTTGCGGATTTTGGTTATAAGGGGGTGTTTAACCTGCTGATAGGCACCAACGAGGAAGTGGGCGAGCGGATGTTGCAGGACCGACGATTGCCCCTCATCAGCTTTACCGGCTCTATTCGGGTGGGCCGACACGTGGCCGAGACGGTCGCGCGACGATTGGGGCGAACGATCTTGGAGTTGGGGGGCAACAACGCGGTGATCGTTACCCCGAACGCGGACTTGGACCTGGCCGTGCGGGCCATTCTCTTTGCGGCTGTGGGCACCGCCGGCCAACGGTGTACAACCCTACGTCGGCTGATCGTCCATCGCTCCATTGCCGACACGTTGGTCCAACGGTTGGTGGACGCCTATCGTCAGGTACGCATCGGTGATCCTTTGGACGATAACACCTTAATGGGACCACTCATCAACGCGCAGGCGGTGGAACGCATGATGGCTGCCCTCGAAGAAGCCAAAGCCGCCAGCGGAGAGGTGGTGTACGGTGGCCGTCCGCGGCCGGACATTGGACCAAACTTTGTGGAGCCGACCATCGTGCGCATGCCGGCGCAGGCCCCCATCGTGTGCGAGGAAACCTTTGCCCCCATCCTGTACGTGTTGGAATATACAACCTTGGAGGAAGCCATTGCCCTGAACAACGGTGTACCCCAGGGCCTTTCAAGCGCGATCTTCACCAATGACTTGCGAGAGGCAGAAACCTTCCTCTCCCCCGAAGGTTCAGACTGCGGTATCGCCAATGTGAACATCGGCACGAGTGGGGCGGAGATCGGGGGAGCTTTTGGCGGGGAGAAGGACACCGGCGGGGGACGGGAAGCGGGTTCCGACGCCTGGAAGGCCTACATGCGCCGTCAGACGGTGACCATTAACTATTCCCGGGAACTTCCTTTGGCCCAGGGGATCAAGTTTGGGGACTTCAACGAATAACACGCAACCTCATCCACGGCTCGGGTAGCAGGCATCTTCGCCCGCTACCCGAGCCGGAGGAGGGATGACACCCACGATGACGCGGGAGTACATCGCGCAGTTTGTGAGTACGCCCCTTCTCCCTATCCTGCAAGGAGAGAGGTTTTCCTGTCGCGTGGTGAGCGTCCATGCCCGCGCGTGCAACCTGGAGGTTGCCGACGGTCGACTGATGGCGTTGGTGACGCCGGAGATGGGACGAGGCCCCTTCCACGTAGGCGTGCCCTTTTCCGCGACCTTATCTCAACGGTGGTCCCCGGGAGAGGAGGGGTATATTCGAAAGGGGGTTCTGCACTTGCCCTCCATGGTTCTGCACATGGCGGACGCGCCCCGTTGGTCTCCGTACATTAAGCTGTCGTCTGTGGCCTGGTCACCGGCCGAACTGGTTTCGGTCGCGCGGGCTGTGTTGCAGCAGCCACGTTCACTGCCAGCGGGATCGCCGGATCGCCGGGCTGCGCACCTCCTAAGCCGGTACGCGGCTGCCGCGGCTTCGGCTTGGGTGCGCGGTCAGAGACAGGCGCTTGCCCAGGCGCTGGGCCGGCTGGTCGGCCTGGGGCCGGGATTAACCCCGGCCGGTGATGACGTCATTGTAGGCTTGCTGGCGGGAAGGTGGCTTCTGGGCGAGGACACAACGTTGACTGCGGGGTGGACGGACTTCTGTGAACTTCTCGCCGGGCAATGGGAGCGCACACACCGGCTCAGTCGTGCTTGGCTGGAAATGGCCGTTGACGGCGCGTTTGCAGAGCCCTGGCACAGGGTAGCGGCAGCGTTGACCCGCCGTGATGTCCAAGCCCTTCGCACGGCCCTCATCGGCGTGCTCTCTCAGGGCAGTACTTCCGGATACTATGCCCTAATGGGCTTCACGGCTATAATGCACGTCTTGAAATGACTGTTCGCGGCTGCGGGAGGAGACAGAAGCGGGGTGGATTGGAGCTCAAATCATTGGAGAAGGAGGCTGGAAACAAGATGATGGCCGTGCTGGAAGCGTTCTGGCAGGCGTTGTACGCGACGTTAGGGCCACGTTTGAACTGGGCGCTGTTGGTCCTCCCCGCGTTGGTGGTGGGCTTTACCGTCCACGAATACGCTCACGCGTGGATGGCCGTCCGGTTGGGAGATCCCACCCCGCGCTGGGATAGGAGGCTCACGCTGAACCCCTTGCGACACCTGGACCCCGTCGGTACGATTCTGGTGTTGGTGGCATTTGTGGGATGGGCGAAACCGGTGCGTTGGAACCCTGCCAACCTGAAGGGGGTGTCGTACCGCACCGGTGCGTTGCTGGTGGCCGCTATAGGCCCGGTAAGCAACCTGGGATTGGCTATCTTAGGCGCGCTGGTGCTGCGGCAGCTCAAGGTCATGGGAGTCGTCTCAGGGGAGGGTGTTCTGCCGGTGGTGATGGATGTGCTGGGGGTGTTTGTGGCTTTTAACGTGTTGTTGTTCGTGTTCAACCTCATCCCGTTGCCTCCCCTCGATGGGTACACTGTGCTCCGAAGCCTGGCACCCTCGTCTTGGTACACAGCCCTGGCCGTGCTGGAACAGTATGGCACGCTGGTGCTTATCCTGTTGCTCTTCTGGCCGGGAAGCCCCTTGGGACGCTTCATCGGGAGCGTGTTGAGCGGTATTCTAGGTGTGCTCATTTGACAGGGAAACGATGCCGGGTCGTGAGATAGACTTCTGCCCACGGCGAAGGAAAGCCCATCACGGACGGCGGTGGTGGGCCGCGGTGGGATATCGGGTGTGGCAGGTCATACAGGGAATGTGGCCGTGGGATACGACCGAAGAGGTCAGGGAGGCCGCGCAGTGGTTGTCACCGCCCGCGTTATCTCTCTGGCAACAGCAACCTCGTCGGGATCGCCGCCATTCATTGCGGGTGCTGCGAACCTTGCAACGGTGGGGGCAAACCCACCCGGCGCTCATGCAGGCTGCCCTATTACATGATGTGGGCAAGAGCCTGGCTCGTATACGTTTGTGGCACCGGGCAGTTTGGGTCCTCGTACAGGCCGTGAATGAGGGGTGGGCCGAGCGTCTGGCCCATCCAGAGGGGTGGCGTTTCCCCTTTTGGGTGCTGGCAGAACACCCACGCCTGGGCGCAGCCCTGGCTCAGCAGGCCGGATGTGATCCTGATGCGGTATGGCTGATCGCCCATCACCAGGATGTCGCCGTGACAGAACATCCCTCTCGTCAGCAGTGGTTGGCCTGCCTGCAGGCCGCCGATGAGCTGTGCTAAAATCGGGACGTTAAACAGGGGGAACCGTTTCCCACAAGGTAATCTCGGGAGATCGTGTGCAGTACTGGCCGGGCAGTTTTGGAGGTACTATGGACCAGGAGCAACGTTCACAAATACGAGTAACCATTATCGGCCTGGGTTACGTGGGAACATCTATCGGACTGGCCTTGAAGGCAACGGCGTTGCCTGTGCGCGTTGTAGGACACGACCGAGAGCCTGAGCGGGTGCGAGAAGCTATGCGCCAAGGCGCGATTGATGAGAGCCACTGGAATGTGCCTCGCTCGGTTGAAGGGGCCGATTTGGTGGTAGTGGCCTTGCCGCTGACCGAGATAGCGGCTACATTTCGACACATTGCAGAGAACTTACGTCCGAATGCGGTGGTGGTGGACACCACGTCGGTCAAGGTGCCGGTGATGCGCTGGGCCCGGGAGCACTTGCCGGCCCACGTGCACTTTGTGGGAGGGCATCCCATTGTGCGGGATGTGCGGGTAGGACAGGCACACGCGCGCGCGGATCTGTTTCGAGACGAGATTTTTGCCCTTTGTCCTGCACCGGACGTGACGGCCGAGGCGGTGAAGCTGGTGACAGACATGGTGACGGCTATGGGCGCGCGGCCTCTGTTTCTCGATGCCATAGAGCACGATAGCATGGTGGCCGCGGTAGAACACTTGCCCCAGCTCTTGGCCCTCGCACTGCGCCAGACGGTGATGGGTGAATCGTCTTGGCGGGATATGCGCAAGTTAGCCGGGAGCCAATTTGAGGCGACGACTTACCTGAGTGAAGAGGAGCCCGCGGCCGTGGTGGCCCAGCTCATGGCGAACCGCGAGCGGGTTCTCCAGTGGCTGGACATGCTACAGCAGCGACTGCGCTGGTTGCAGGCTCAACTGGCGGTTGCCCAAGACCAAGAGCGCCTGACAGAGGTTGTCCAACCGGTGTTCAAGGAACGGGCAGCATGGCTCACCGCGGCCGTCACCAAAAACTGGGACACCACTGACGCGTCCGTACCTCCCATCTCCTTTACGGATTGGTTATTTGGACAGCGTTGGACCTCGCTCCGGCGTCAGCGAAAGTCCTCCTGACCTGACGTGATAGGGGGCATAAGGCGGTTATGCGGACATTGCGAATTCTGGCCATTGCGCCCACGTCCTTTTTTGCGGACTACGGGTGCCACGTGCGCGTGTGGGGACACTTACAGGCGCTGGTGCAACGGGGTCACGAAGTGCGGCTGATCACCTACCCTTCCGGAAGGGATCGTCCTCCGGTGCCAACAGTGCGTCCTCGGTTGCTCCGGCGTTGGCCGGTACAGGTGGGTTCTTCCTGGAAGAAGCTCGTGCTGGACATGCTTCTGGTTCCCCTGGTCGTTCAAACGGCCCGCGTTTTTCGTCCGGACGTGGTGCACGCCTTTTTGCACGAAGGGGTGGCCTTGGCACAACTACTTCAGGTGAGAGGGGTGCCCGTGGTGTTTGACTACCAGGGCAGCCTTACGGCGGAGATGTTGACCCACCGCTTTGTTTCCTCGCGTTCACCTCTGTTGCCTTTTTGGCGAACTGTGGAACGTCTGCTGGATCGACGCCCGCATCTCATTGTGGCTTCCACACGTCATGCGGTGATGCACCTGGTGCACGAGGTTGGGTTGCCATCAGAGCGGGTGATTTATCTGCCTGACTCGGTGGATCCTCGGGTGTTTCGGCCGGCAGGCCCGCAGGACACGTCGCGGCTGAACGCGTTGCGTGTTCGCTGGCGTTTGTCGGCAGAGCGACCGGTGGTGGCGTACCTGGGATTGTTGGCACCTTACCAGGGTATTGACGTGTTACTGGCAGCGTTTCGTGAGGTAGTGCTGGGCTGGTCAGGTGAAGGACGGCCATTGTTGATGGTGATGGGTTTTCCGTTTGTACGAGAATACACGCGACGGGCGGAGCGTTTAGGGATTGGCGAACACGTGCGGTTTACCGGCGCGGTATCGTACGACGAAGCACCGGATTACCTTCGGTTGGCCAGGGTAGCGGTGGCTCCTAAGCTGCCGGGCAGCGAGGGGGCCGGCAAATTGTTGCCGTACATGGCGACGGCGTTACCTGTGGTGGCCTCCGATACCCCGGTGCATCGGACTTACTTGGGAGACGAGGGGTATTATGCACGGCCGGGGGACGCGGCAAGTTTGGCCCAGGCGTTGCGGGATGCCCTGCGTGACCCGGAGGCCATGCAGCGTGGGCGCCGATTGCGAGCGCGGGTTGAGGCCCAATATACTTGGGAACACGCAGGTCATACCCTGGAGCGCGCTTATCAACAAGTGGTAGCCAAGTAGGGGAATGGCCTTCACGAACGCTTATCCGACCTCGCTCAGCATCTCGTGAGCCGTACCGATGCTGTGGGAGAGCCCTGTGTTAGTCCCGACGCCCCAGGAACGAATTGCTCAACACGGTGCTAACGCTTAACACCATAGCCACCATTGCCCATACCGGGTGTAGGAGACCGGTGGTGGCGAGGGGGACGCCTACGCCGTTGAAGGCGAAGGCTAAGATGAGGTTTTGGACAGTTTTGCGATACGTGCGCCGCGCAATCTCATAAGCGTCCATTACGCCTTCTAGCCGTTCCCGCACCAGTATCACGTCGGCCGATTCTATGGCGATATCCGTGCCGGCCGCCATCGCGATGCCCACATCCGCCTGCATCAGGGCAGCCGCGTCGTTGATACCATCCCCCACCATGGCCACGCGATATCCTTGTTGTTGCCATTTCCGCACAGCCTCGGCTTTTTCTGCCGGCCGTACCTCCGCCAGAACCTCGTCTATGCCCACCTGGGAAGCAATGGCCCGCGCGGTGCGCCGGTGGTCGCCTGTGAGCATAACCGGGCGTAAGCCTGCCGCCTTCATGCGTTGGACTGCGGCTGCCGCATCCTCGCGAGGGGTGTCCGCGAGCGCGATCAGTCCTACCCCCTTCAAGGGTGCGTCCGACGGGTGGGCTACACCCACCAGGATGACCGTCCACGCGCGGGCCTGCCAATCGGCAAGCACCGCTTGTATCGGCTCAAGATCGACACCCAGCTCCTGGGCGAAGAAGCGGGGGTGCCCTACGTACACCCGCCGGTCACCCACCGTGGCCACTACACCCTGTCCCGGTAATGCTGAGAAATCGCTGGCCGGGAGCAACGGTATTCCCTGTGCCAACGCTGCCCGTACTACCGCGCGAGCCAGCGGATGTTCCGACAACTTTTCCACACTGGCAGCCAGCTGTAAGCATGTTGTCCTGAGCGTTGCCTCGTCCTGCGCCCACCCGCGCACGCCTACCACTTCCGGTTGCCCCTTTGTCACCGTGCCGGTCTTGTCCAGCATCACCACCTGCACGTCCTTGAACACCTGGAAAGCTTCCCCCGACCGCATGAGAATGCCCCGTCGAGCAGCTTCTCCCCCGCCACGAATCATAGCCAATGGTGTGGCCATGCCCAGTGCACAGGGATACCCCATGACCAGGACGGCCAACGCGGCGTAGATAGCCCGTGGCACGTTTGGCGCGCCGGTGACCATCCATGCGCCCACCGTCCATCCCAGGAGGGCCAGAACGGCAAACGCCAGCACGCCGGGCACGTAATAGACCAGTATCCGATCCACCAGTTGGAGCACGCCGGGCTTCATGGCCCGTGCTTCCTCCACGGCCCGGACTACCTGGTGCAGGAAACTCTCCTCGCCCACCCGGGTGACTTCCACCACTAAGGATCCCAGCAGATTGACCGACCCACCGATCACCTCATCGCCGGGTCCCTTGTCCACCGGCAGGGGTTCGCCGGTTACCAGGCTTTCGTTCACGCTCGACGTACCCTCAACAATCACGCCGTCCACCGGGATGGCCTCCCCGGGCCGCACCCGTACCCGGTCGCCGGGCCGTACCGTGTCTATCGGTACCTCAACCTCTTCACCGTCGCGTATGACGCGGGCAGTCTCCGGTTGCAAGGCCAGGAGCCGTCGCACAGCCTGAGACGCTCGAGTGCGTACCAGGAGGGAGACATACCCTGAGAGAATGTGGTATGTGGTAACAAATGTGGCCACCCCGAAGAAGTCCGCCGCGGGGTACATGAGGGATGGGATTTCAAAAATCCGCCCCACAAGTCCCAACACACCGCCCAACAGTCCGGCAAACGCGCCGAACACCAGCAGGACGTGTTGGTTCAGAATTCCCCGCCGTAGGGAGTGGTAGGCCATCTTCACGATGTACAGTCCTGGACCGAAGACCGTGGCCAGGGCTAACACCGGCATGAGGACGAGCATCACCGGCTGCAGCACCGCGGGAGGCACCACCCGGGTCCACATGAGCAGCATGAGCAGGGCGCTGACGGCTGTGAACCCAGCAGCCCACAGCAGACGACGGTATTCCCGCCGGAGTTCTTCCTCCTGTTCCTCATATGCTCGCACCTTGCGCGGGTCACGTACGATATACCCCAGTTCTCGCAGCGTAGCCCGCAAGCGATCGGCACTGACACGGGAGGGATCGTAACGAATGAGCGCCTCTTCGTGGGCTAAGCTAACGTGCACCTCCCGGACGCCGTCCAATCGGGACAGCGCGCGTTGGATGGTGTGGGTGCAGAAGGAACAAGCCATCCCACCGATGTTCAGGTGTAAGGTTATCTCCGGTTTGCCGTGGGTTACGGTCCCCGTGCTGCTCATGTCTTCCCCTTGGGTGTATGTGCTGGTTGACCGACAAATTCACATCCGTTAACAGACCGGTGAGGGAAGGCACTCCCTCACCCTTTCTATACGGTCACCTCCAAGAGCAACGTTTTGTCGGTCAATCAGGCGTAGGCACGCACGGCGCCCTACTGTACATCTTAACTGCCCGTTGCCCGGCTGCCAATCCCGGTGACCTGTGGGGCTTAGTCGCGCTGTTGGGGCACGCGAATCTGAACACAGTCATGACGTACATAGAGCCGCGGCTAGAGGACCTGGCGGAGAGGATGGAGCGGGCAAGATCGAAAGACAAGGGAGAAGCCTCAGCACTGGACGGCACAGCCCGCATTTTCCCATGCCTGCTCTATTCCGGAAGCATTCCGCCGCCAGGAAAGGATGATGGGGACAGTATAAGGCAGCAGCCGCAGTCCACCGGCAACGGGGAGGAGAGATACGCCGATCAACTCACTACAGATGTGCAGGGTGAATATCTGCTCGCACAGGGCGCGCGTTTTCATTGTTTGCCGGCTCAGCAACTGCTGCCCGCCTGCCATGAGGAAGAGCTGAAACCGAAGGTAAGTCCACAGGCCCATGGTCACATGCTCTTCAGGACAACGTTCAACGCCTTGTTCAAGCTGCGCAGGCTTTTCTTCCCCCTCTTGTTCATAATTCATTAATACACACGGTACACGCCGACGCCGCTCAGGAGCAGCACGCTGGCCCGTTCCACGTAGGAGATGGCTTGGCGCACCCTGGGCTCTCAACCAGCAACGGTGTGTTATGGTACCGGTTCCACGGCGATCACCTCCGTCGGGTAGTACTCAGAAAGGGCTTTGGCCAGTGCCTCGGCAGAAACTTGGCTCTTGTCGAAGATCACCCAACCCCGACCTGCACGCCAGTCTGCTCCTGCATCCACCACTCCGGGTTGACCCAACAGGATGCTGCGCACGGCAGCAGCACACCCACTTCAGGTCATGCCGCTGATAGCCAACATGGCCCGATAACGGGTCACCGTGGCAGAGGTCGGTTCCGCGCTTGGTTGGGTTCTTTCTGCCGGCCGTGTGAGTGCCGCGGGAGCGGTTGCCCCAGACGTCGAGGCCGGTGAAGACACCGTCGAGGTGGGTTGTAAGGACCGGTAGATAAGGGTGGGTACACCATATGTGAGCACCCCATAGGTGATGCCGAAGATGGCTAACGCGGTTAGCGGTACCTGCCACTGGTAACGTCGATATCGGTCTGGCGCGCATGTGGTGCGCAGACGCCGCAGGGTCATGCCCACACTGATACCCAGAAGGGCCAGGCCCAACACCAGTAATGGCCACCGGTATCGGGACAATCCCACCAATGCCGACGCGGAGCCGACACCAACCAGGGCCGCTATGGCGGGCCCCACACAACACAAGCTGGCCAGCGCTGAACTGCCAATGCTCCACCGTGTGTTCATCTTTTCCCCTCCGAACACATCAGTCTCCGTGATCGGGTTGGATGGTGCATTAATGTTCCAGCACCCTGGAAGATTCCGCCCTCCACCGCGCTGGCGGAGGGCAATCAGGGTGTCCCCTTATCCCGCGCAACAGCTCAATTTGGCCACGTCCTTCTCAAAGGTCTGTGCTGCCAACTTCAACCCTTCGGCCAACGTAAGGTACGGGAAAAGCATGTCCGCCAGTTGTCGCACAGTCATATTGGCCTTCATGGCCACAACCGCGATCTGGATCACCTCACCGGCATCCGCGGCGAGCACATGGGCCCCTAGAAGTCTGTCGGTCGCTCGGTCGGCCACGAGCTTAATAAGACCTCGCGTGTCCCGTGCGGCTAACGCCCGCGGTACGTGATCCAAGCTTAATACCGACACCTTTACATCGTATCCTTCCTCCCGGGCCTGCGTTTCTGTGAGGCCTGCCGCGGCTACCTGCGGATCGGTGAAGGTCACCCGGGGCAGGAGCGCTACGTCTAGTGGTCGATGGTTGCCCAGTAACGCGTTTTCGGCCGCGACGGTCCCGCTGTGGGCGGCCACGTAGACAAATTGGGGTAAAGATGTACAGTCACCGGCCGCATAGATGTCCGGATGGCTGGTCTGGGCATACTCGTTGATTTCAATAGCGCCGCGCCGGTCCAGGGTAACTCCCACTGTTTCCAGTCCTAAGGTCTCGGTGTTGGGACGTCGTCCCGTGGCCACCAGCAACTGTTCAGCGGTGAACGTTCGTTCTTCCCCGTTGGCCAGGCGCACGTGCAATCGGTACCCCTCCGCGTCCCGTGTGACCTGTTGTGTGGTTGCTCCTGTCACCAGGGTCATGCCCTCCGCGGCCAGGTAATCTGCCAGCGCTGTGCTGATCGCCTCGTCCTCAAAAGGTGCAATGCGATCCAGCAGTTCAATCACGGTCACGGCCACCCCCGCGCGGGCAAACACCTGCGCCAGCTCCAAGCCGATGGCGTTGCCTCCCAGGACGATGAGGGAGCGTGGAAGCGTTTTAAGCTCCATGGCTGTGGTACTGGTCAGATAGCCCGCTTCCGCCAAGCCCGGGATCGGTGGGGCCCAAGGGCGAGCCCCTGTGGCCAGGATCACCTTGGCCGCTGCATAGCGTTGTCCGTTTACCTCTACCTGCGGGCCCTCTACCAAGCGCGCTTGACCTTCCAAGTAGGTGATCTGAGGGTACGCGTCCAAGACGTCCACATACTTGGCTTGGCGCAGGGTCTCCACCAGCGCGTCCTTGTGAGCAATGACCCGGTGCCAGTGGAGGGCTGCCGGCGCAGTATGGACACCCTCATATCGGCATTCGCCGGCCCGATGATACGCTTCGAGCGCCCGAATGAGGGCCTTGGACGGTACACACCCCACATTAACACAGGTACCCCCGATAGGGCCCTGGTTCACCAGCAACACATTTGCCCCTTCCTCGGCCGCGCGAATGGCCGCGGCGAACCCGGCAGATCCTCCGCCGACGATCACCACGTCGTACGTGCCCCCGTTGCCGTTCGCAGGGGTTCGGGTTAACGGTTCACGGTGTTCCACCGCGCCGCGATAGCCCGCTTCCTCAATCGCTCGCGTCAATGCCTCATTCGTTACTTCTGGCGTAGCCACTACCTCTGCTCGGCCGGCTTCCCATCCCGGCACATGCACCGAGATCACTCCCGGTACCTGCTCCAACGCACGGGTGACGTGCGTTACACACCCATCACATGTCATGCCCTCTACACGTAGAAACACACGCTCTCGTTCGCTCATGAGTCACTTCCTCCAATACCCTGCTGCGTCTTACACCGACAGACTTCATCTCCCAAATGGTCATCCCCCTGGTCCGCCAATGCACCATGACCGTACGACGGTAAGGTGCCCTCACCTCAGGGGCATATCCATATCCCCCCCATGGGGATATGGATGTTACCAGCATAGCACTGTCTGTCCCGGGCGTCAAATGAACCTTCCGGGTTCGCATTGCGGTGGGTGATATTGTCAATGCCTCCTGTGCATCACCCCATGCGGGAGGGTCCGACACGCCATGAAAATTTCCGGTCGTGTCAAATATCGCTAAAATACCCAGGGTTACCCCATCGTTTGCACGTGAGGGGCGTGCTATGGCCGTCGTTGAGAGTCTGGCCGGGGAGGTGGCGAGCGCATGAAGCGCGGACGGTGGTGGGCACGGCCGTGGTGGCATGCCAGTCCACGTTGGCCGGTGTTGGTGGTTCTGGCCACGGTGTTAGTGCTGGGATTGAGCATGATGGTCGGCGCGACGGTGATGGGGCTGATCACCGGCCTTCGCGAGGCCGAACGTCTCCACCGGGACGCGGCCGAATATCGCTACCGTCAGGGGTTGATGTACCTCCGGGCGGGCCAGCGAGAACTGGCCCTGGCGGAGTTTCGCGAGGCGCTGCGGTTAAATCCCCAGCATGTGCGGGCCCAACGTCAAATTATCGCCCTGGTGCTGGCCACCCCGACCCCTGTTCCGACGCCCACCCCTACTCCAATTCCCACTCCTTCCGTGGATCCCAACCTGCCCTGGCAGCTGATGCTCCGGGCAGCTCAGGAGGATATGGCTGCCGAGCGGTGGCAAACGGCATACATGCGCTTGGAACAGCTTCACACGCTTGCCCCTGATTTCCAACCGGAAAACGTCCGCGGCCTCCTTTACGAGGCCGCGTACCAGGAAGGGATAACCCTCCTCGGCGAAGACCGCCTGGAGGAGGCGCTGCGTGCCTTCGACCGAGCTCTGCGGTGGCGTCCTGATGATCCTAAGGCCCGGCGACAACGGGATCTGACGGAAGCTTACATCCTGGGTATCTCTTACTTTTACGCGGACTGGGACAACGCGATCACCATCTTTGAGCGCTTGTACCGGCAGGCACCGGACTTCAAAGATGTCGCCGCGCGCTATCAGGAGGCCCTTCTCCAGGGTGCTGCGTATCATCTTCGGCGAGGCGCCCCGTGTCGTGCCCAGATGTATTATCAGCGCCTCCGGGAGATCGCGCCGGAACGGGTTCCCCTCGACCTCGCGACCCAGGCTGCGAGCGCGTGTGCGGGATCCTGATTCCCCGTTAACCGAACGCTTCCTGGACCTCGGAAAAGGCCGCGTCCAGGATGGCCAGGGCCTCTTCTACGTGTTCTTGGGTCGCGGTCAGAGGAGGGGAAATGCGCACCACATTGCCGTACGCGCCACCCTTGCCGATAAGCAACCCGCGCGCTTTGGTGGCCTCGAAGAGCATGTTGACCGCGTCGGGGGCAGGCTCCTTGGTTTCCCGGTCCTTCACCAGCTCCACCCCTTGCATCAGGCCCATGCCCCGCACGTCACCGATGATGGGATACTTCTCCCATAACTGCTCGAGACCCGCGCGCAGCAACGCCCCCACCTTCGCGACGTGCGCGGGGATGTCCATCTCCTCCATCACCTCGATGGTAGCTAGAGCTGCCGCGCAGGAGAGTGGGTTGCCGCCAAAGGTGCTGATGGTCAGGCCCGCTCCCGCTGTCGCCGCCGCGACCTCCGGCCGGGTAATGGTGTTTGCCAGGGGTAGCCCGTTGGCGATACCCTTGGCCATGGTCATGATGTCCGGTTCTACCCCCCAGTGCTCGATGCCGAACCAATACGTGCCCGTTCGGCCAAATCCGGTTTGTACCTCATCACAGATGAATAGCCCCTCGTAATGGTGCACAATCTCTACCACGATGCGGAAGTATTCGGGCGGCGGTGTGATAAACCCTCCCACACCCTGGATAGGTTCCGCCAAGAAAGCGGCGATCTTCCCCGAGGTGCTGGTCTTGATCACGTCCTCCACTGCTTCCGCACACGCCACACCGCATTGGGGATATGTCAGTTTCAACGGGCATCGATAACAGTAAGGATTAGGCGCATGTTTAATACCCGGGACATGGGTACCGCCAATGCGCCAGCTGGCAATACCCGTAAGGGACATGGCCAGTGCAGAGCGCCCGCTGTACCCGTGGCGCAGAGCGATGATTTCCTGATGCCCTGTGTAGACTTTCGCGAGGATGACGGCGGTCTCATTGGCTTCGGTGCCCGAGTTGGTGAAATAGGACGTCTGCAACGCGCCTGGGGTGAGCTGAGCTAGCTTCTCCGCCAGGGTAACGTGGTTCTCGTGGGGGTATACGGTGGAGGTGTGGACAATCCTGTCCAGCTGAGCTTTCACCCGGGCGTTTACTTTGGGGTGGCAGTGACCGACGCTCACCGTCAGGATGCCCGCGAAAAAGTCCAGATATCGGTTGCCCTCCACGTCCCAAACGTACAAGCCCTCCCCGCGCACCAGGGGCAGCGGCTCGGTGTAGTAGAGCAGGTGGTTGGGCCACAGGAACTGCCGCTGTTTGGCCAGAATGGTCGCCTTATCCATGACGCCCTCCTGAGGTCGTCGTGCGAGGAACACGGTGTGGTCGAGTACATGTTACCCGAAGCTGGGCGCGACAGCAATTCAGCCAAAATGTTCCTCGGAAGAGGCCGTGGGAGGGGACGACGCAATGACGGTGGAGGAGCGGCAGGTATTTCTCGGGGACGGCTTGAGTCCTGTGCAATGGAGTGCGTCTCAAATTAAAAACAGGGAAGGCGAGTTTACAGAGTTCAAAAAAGGCCCTGAAGAGTGCGCAGAGGATCGCGTGAAGGAAAGAAAGGCAGCGGGCAGGAGCAAAAACAGCCGCTCCTGCCCGCGTCGTGGTGGTCTCAGGCCTTCAGCACTTTGACATATGTGTCGTAAAAGGAGGCCGAACCACCTATAGGATCGGTCAGACACACGTTCTTGAGCACGGGATCGAGCCACATGACAGGATTGGGCACGGTGCCCGCCGCGCGTCGTGGGTCGCCTTTGATAACCTGACCATCGATTTCCACATCGTTAGAGCCGTAGGCCCAGTGGCCGTAACTCCAGGAAACGGCAATGGTGCCAGGCCGCATGCCCTCTATCACCTTCACCTTGCCGACAACCTCGAACACGCGGCCGTCACCGAGTTCGAACTTGCCGTCGGGTAGAGTAGCGGAGACCAAGCGCACCCGGTCGCCGTCCTTTAGGCCGCGAGCCTCTGCGTCACGCCGGTTCATCAGCACGTAGTTCTCGGGCAGGACGCCGTACTGAATCCAGTAAGCGCCAGGTGTGCGGCTCTGACCGCCAACGATTTCTTTGTAAGTGATCAGGAGGAGGTCGTACTCACCGCTCTGCATCGGATTGCCCGCGGCGTCCTTGATGGGTTCCACCACGGGCAGGCCACTGAAACGCTCGCCTGTGAGGCTGTGCTTGCCCTTGGCAACCTTCTCTGCGAAGAGATGCCAGGTGCCCTTCCACTGATGAGCTACCTTGTCCCCTTTATACGCCTTATGGTAGGGCTCGTAGCGGCCACCCCGGTTGAGGAGGTAGACGACGCTGGGCCAGAGGTCCGCCGGCACCGCGCGCTTCCACTTCTCCTCGTCAAAGACCGCTTTGGGCAAGTGACGCCGTGCCTCGCGGAAGATGCGCATCTCCTCCTCGTCCGCGGGCGGCAATTTCTCCGAGCCATCCTCCTTGTCCCCAAAGGCCAGGTTAGCCGCCAGTTTCAGGTAGTAGTCTTCGGGGCGGTCGAAGTTCCAGCCGGGGCCAAATCCGTCCTTGCCGATGCCGGGCAGGCCCAGTTTCTTGCCCACGGCAATGAGGAAAGCCTCCAGACTGATGGGCATTTCCTCGCCGTCCACGGTCACGATTTCGGTCAGCGGCGCTACGGTGGGCTGGCGCACCTTGCTGACCTTGGCAGGCACATCGGGCGTGATGTGCGGCGTCCCCCAGCGCTCCATGTATGTCAGGTCGGGCAGGACGTAGTCCGCGTACATGGTGGTCTCCGCGATGACGATGTCGCAGGCGATGATGAGCGGGATCTTCTTCGGATCGCGGAGGATGCGGATGTTGTCGTGTCCTGCCGGCGAGGCCAACGCAGGTGTGCCCTTGTGAATCAGGAGGCACTTGATGGGGTAGGGATACCCGTCTTCCGCGCTGGGGATGATCTCCTGGTACACGTTGCTGGTAAACGGATACCAGGGCCGCTTGGCCGGATAGCCATCCCGCTGGAAGAGGGTGGTGTCCTCGTAGTGGGTCCCCTCGCGGGTGAGTTTGACTCCAAAGGCCTTGAAGCCGCCCGGCGCCCCCACGACCACCGACTTGGGGAAGGGCAACCCCTTCTTGGAGCCGTCCTCGTGCCAGTGACCGCCACCCTTGAT
>WFWT01000035.1 GCA_015490995.1 Anaerolineae bacterium
ACCGAGGAAGGTACCTGGTTGGCCCCCGGCCCCCTGCCCCCGTACAGCATTCACCGCCTGCGACTCGTCCAAGGTTGCCCCCCAGCCCCCGTTACCGAACTGCACGTCGACCGGGACCGTCTCGTCAACCGCTATCTGGAGGTCGAGTTCAACGCGGCCGGGGACATCGTGCGCATCTACGACAAGATCAACGACCGGGAAGTACTCCCGCCAGGCGCAGTGGCCAACCAGTTTCAGGCCTTTGAGGACCGTCCCCTCAATTGGGACGCGTGGGACATCGACATCTTCTACGAGTCCACCATGTGGACGGCAGATCCAGCGTCTTGTATCCAGGTAGTGGAGCAGGGCCCCTTACGCGCGACCCTGGAAATCCACCGACGTATCCTCCACAGCCCATACGTGCAACGCATCTCCCTCGCCTACAACAGCCCCCGGTTGGACATAACCACCCGCATCAACTGGCAGGAGGAACACGTGTTGCTCAAGGTGGCCTTCCCGGTAGAGGTGTTGTCCCCCACGGCCACGTACGAAATCCAATGGGGGCACATCCAACGCCCGACCCATCGCAATACCAGCTGGGATTGGGCTCGCTTTGAAGTGGTCGGCCACAAGTGGGTGGATCTCAGCGAAGGCGGATACGGCGTCAGTTTGCTGAACGACTGTAAATACGGCCACGACGTTCGGGACAACGTTCTGCGCTTAAGCCTGCTGCGCAGCCCGCGCCTGCCCGATCCCGAAGCCGACCGGGGAGAACACCGCTTCACCTATAGCCTGCTCCCCCATGCCGGTCCCCTGGGAGAACGCACCATGCGAGAAGCCTACGCGCTCAACGACCCCCTCATCGTGTACCGCACACAGCCGACCACCACCAATCCTAACGCGCATTCCCCCCGGTTCCTTCCCGGTATTTCCCTAGTACGCCCCGGTACACCCCACATCATCGTGGAAACGGTCAAATGGGCAGAGGATGGAGAAGGCATCATTGTGCGTCTATACGAAACACAGCGCACCCGAGGCCCGGTGACCTTGCACACAGGCTTTCCCGTCCGGGCAGCCTGGCGGACTAATCTGCTGGAGGAGAACCAGCACCCGGTTAACGCTCACGGACATGAAGTGAACTTTACAGTGCGCCCCTTTGAGATCGTCACCCTGCGCCTTATTCCCGAGAGTTAAGAAGGAATATCCTGAACAATGGCCCCGGGGGACCCCTTTTCCTCCGGGGCCGACAATCCCGCAACGTGTCGACCTCACCGGCAATCCACGATATACCACTTGACCTGGCCACACGAACCGCCTACAATGGCGGACGGTCTGACCCGAGTAAAGATACAGGTTGCCACAATAAGGAAAACATCATGCGCTCCTCCGCCCTCCCAACACCACCGTGGATTGTACTCTTTGACATTGACGGCGTGCTGGTGGATGTGCGGCCTTCCTACCATCGCGTGATCGGGGAGACGGTAAACCTTTATCTCCACCACGTGCTGGGATTGCCGGTCCCCACAGACCTGATCGGAGAAGCCCACGTGGCCGCGCTGAAGCGGGTAGGTGGCTTCAACAACGACTGGCACACGGTAGCTGCCATCCTACACGTGCTGGTGGCCCACCTTCCTCCCGCACCCCCTGTGACGGCGGCAACCCCCGAAGCCGTACGCCAGGCCGCGCAGGCCTTTAAACTGGACACCAATGTACTGCGCCGATTGCGGACAGCCGCGAGGCACGTGTTGGCCCTAGAACACCCCGCGCGCGAGCAAGGAGGCGGGTTGGCCGCCATCCGGCGGCTGGTACCGGACCACAACTCACACTTGGTACTCTTTCCCCCTCACCTTACCCCAGAGGCCAACATCATCGTCCGAATATACCAGGAGCGCTACTTAGGGCCTCACCTTTTCCAAGAGATTCACGGAATGTCACCCCGGTACTGGCAAAAAGCAGGCCTCATCGACGCGGAAGTCGCCCTTGTACCGGTAGCCCTCGTAGCCGACCTTGCAGCACACTTTCCGCTGGGCCTGGTTACCGGACGTCCTCGTGCTGAGGCTGTGTACGCGTTGCAGCGCCTGGGATTCTGGCCTTACTTCCGGGTGCTGATCAGCCACGATGAGGTTGCGAAGGAGATGGCACGTCGGCGCACCGATGAGCCGTTAGGCAAACCCCACCCGTGGCCTTTACAACAGGCTGCCCGGAAACTGGACCCCACCGGTCGCTTGCCGGTCGTGTTCCTGGGAGACACGGTGGACGACATACGCGCCACGGTGCGTTTACGGTCTGAGCGCACCACCGTGGCCGTTGGGTGCACCTGGGCATACGAGGACGTTCATGAGGCTGCATCTCACTTGCGAGCAGCAGGCGCGGACGTGATCTTCACCCAACCGGAGGAACTACGCCGGCTGAAAGAGGGACTCCTCCACCCCGGCTGACCTACGCGTCCACCCTCATCTGGCGCAGCGACCCCTCCAAGCGAACCGGGTAACTGGTCACCAGCACTTCCGTCTGAGGTCCCCGCCGAGCAGGGTTGCTGTTAATAAATCGAGGCGCGCGCACCCGGGTGATGGTAAAATCCCGGTACAACTCCCGGATAAAAGGCGTGTCCGAGTTGGACAGCATTACCCACACCCCACGGCTCGCCAGCTCCCGAAACACTTCAGCCAACTTTTCCTGGTCTTCCCGTCCGAACCCGCCTCTGGCGTATTCGGTGAACCGCGCGGTTCTGGAGAGGGGATGGTACGGAGGATCAAAGTACACAAAGTCCCCGGCCTGGGCGTCGGCCACCACCTCCTCAAACGAAGCGCACACCAGCCGCGCGTGCTGCAGCGCGCGAGCCACTGCGCGCAGGTTGGCAAAGTCCTTATAGTTGGGATTTTTATACCGTCCAAAGGGCACATTGAACTTGCCCGCTCGGTTCACCCGGTACAGACCGTTGTAACAGGTCTTGTTCAGGTAAATCATGCGCGCCACACGTTCCGCCAGGGGCAGAGACCAGGGATCAACCTCGCGCAGCGTGTAATAAAAGGCTTCGCTGTAGGGATATTGGTCCAGCACGCGGATGACGGCTTCCACATCGGTCTGTAAAGCCCGATACGCGTCGATGAGCTCCCGATTAATATCCCCCAACACTGCCTGGCGGATCCGCCCCTGGCGGTAGAGGGCAAAGAACAGCGCACCGCCCCCCAGAAAGGGTTCGTAATAAACGTGAAACTCTCGAGGAGCTGCGCTCAGCAACACTTCCAGGAGAGCTGTCTTACCGCCGGCCCACTTGAGAAACGGTCGTGGTTGAGGTTGAGCAGTCATGCGTGCGATGTCCCAATATGCTCGCTTTATCGTCGATAAAAGCTCCTACCCTCCATTGTAGTCCAGACGACATGACCACACAATTATGTCCATCCGACGTCCCGATTCCCACGCTGTGCACCGCGGGCAAAATTTACACCAACGGGCCTACGACGGCTTCGACCGCGGCCCGCAGCCGGCCGGAAACGATGAGTTCGCGCGCCGCACGGATGTCGGGCGCCACAATGCGGTCGCGCTCCAAAGGCGGGACCACTTCCCGCAGGGCCGTGAGGGCCGCTTTCACGCCGGGGCCGGGTTCCAAGGGCTTGTGAAAGTCCAAGGCCTGCCCCGCGTTGACCAGTTCGATGGCCAGCACCCACCGCGCGTTTTCCAGCACCTGCCGGGCCTGCCGCGCGGCCGTCATGCCCATGGAAACGTGGTCTTCCTGGTTGGCGCTGGTCGGGATGGAATCCACCGATGCAGGGTGGGCCAGCACTTTGTTCTCGGAAACCAAACTGGCGGCCGTGTACTGGGAGATCATGAGCCCGGAATGCAACCCCCCTTGCCGGGCCAGGAACGCGGGCAACCCCGAG
>WFWT01000036.1 GCA_015490995.1 Anaerolineae bacterium
CCTCCCCCCCTTCGCCTTCCCGCCCCGGATGTTTAGCGGGGCTCCTCTTCTGGAGCCGGCGCAGTTAACAGGAGGCGGAAAGGTCTAGCGTCGCGGGGTTGATACGTTCATGAAGGGAGACCACCAGGTGGACGCCTGAGAGGTCACTTCGACGCGCAGGCTTTCACTTCGGCCCACGTTGTGGGCTCGGTCGTACGCTTCGGCAACCAAGGTGTGTTCTCCAGGAGGTAACACCAGGGGGAGGGTAAGGGTGCCTTCCCGGAGCGGGGGCTCGATGCTGCGCAGCCGAGTGACCGTATCCCCGGCTCGGATGGCGACCAACGTGACTCCCACGTTGTCGCTGATGGTAAGGGAGGCGAGGATTACGCCGCCGGCAGGTGGTTCTGGTGGCAGCGTCAACGTCACCGTGGGGGAGATGACGTCCCCCGCCAGGCCTAGCACTCGTCGCGGCTCGTCGGCCAGCGCGATGACGTATTCGATCATGCCACGGTTGCGTTCCGTCTCCCGCGGGATGTCCTCGTCGGGGGGATAAAAGCCGAAGGGGGCAGAGGCCGGTGGGTAGAGTTCTACGGTCCAGGTTGGTATGCGGAGTGTGCCGTAAATCCAATCGTCGGAAGTGCCGTCCGCTATGTAGAGATCGCTGGCCTGCATGGCCCGATACCCGCTGAGTTGAGCCATTTTTCGGCCGGCGCGAACCATCACCGCGTAGTCCGTTGGGTCCATGTCCGGAGGCAGGGCATCATACGTGTACCCGTACGGCCAGAGTACCAGCTCGCTGTACATGTGGAAGTTCAAGGCGATACGAATGTTAGGACGATCCAGGAGGAAGTTGCGGATAGCGTTCGTTTCCGGTTCTGAAAAGGGCGCCGGCCCCCGATAGGTTTCGGCAGAAGGGGTACTACTGGAACCACCACAGCATCCCCACCGATAGCCGAAGTTCCGGTTGAGGTCCACACCGTAGGAGCCATCCGGGTTGGGACGTCGGTTTTTGCGCCAGTACCTGTAAGGATATCGGGCGATGTCGTACTCCACCCCGTCCGGGTTGGTCATCGGCATGATCCAGATCTCGCGCTGGTTGACGAGGTTGGTCACCGCAGGGTCTCGCCCATAGCGGGTTACCAGGTGCCGAATGGCCCAGATCGCCTGTTCTGCCGACAGGTGTTCGCGCGCGTGGATGTTGGCGAAGATCAGGACCCCCGGTTCGGAAGCTCTTTCATCCTCCCACACCCGGTCACTGATCTTGGCCACATACAGGGCCCGGCCTTCGACGCTGCGGCCGTACTCTTGGACGGCCAAGATATCAGGGTACCGGTCTGCCAGGGAGAAGAGCACCTCCTGCATTTCGGTGTAGTCGTGGTACCCTGCGTCCCAGGAGGGGAAGCCGAGAGGTCGGACGGTAAGGAGAGGCCATCCTTGACGGCTTAGACGTTCTACCTCCGTGCGGGGCAGGACCATGGTCACCGTGCCTCGGTCCAGGTCGATGGCATCCGGGTGCCATCCCGCGCGCACCAGCGCAGTGCGGGCTTCTCGAGTGCCCGCGTAAAGTGTGACCTGATACCATCCCTCACGGGCGAGTAAGGTGCGGGACGACGGTGACCAGCCTACAAGTAACCACGGGAGGAGTCCCCCCAGGAGCAGGTAAACGCCCAAACGATAGTTCATGAAGGTGTAACCTCAATGACCTGTACATCTACATTCCCCACCGGTACTTCACGTCCGAGAAAGTGGTTAAGTGGACCGTGTCCACGGCCGATGGAGAGGTGAGCACCTTCTCGCAGGGCCAGGAAGAGGTAAGCCTTTGCCGTGCGGATCGCGTCCAGGGGGGCTTTCCCCTTGGCCAGCTCCGCGGCAAGGGCCGAAGCAAAGGTACAGCCGGTTCCATGGGTGTTGGGTGTCTCAATGCGCGGGACCCACAGTTCATAGAAGCGTTGGCCGTCATACACCACATCTACGGCCATGCCCAAGGATTCCGCTTCTGGCAGGTGGCCACCTTTGACCACCACAAAACGAGGCCCCATGGCGTGAATGGTCCGTGCAGCTTCCCGCGCGTCGGCGCGCGTGCGGATGACTTGTCCGGTGAGGACCTGCGCTTCGTGGTGGTTTGGGGTGACGACAAGGGCCAGCGGAAGGAGTTCGCGGATGAGGGCATCGCGCGCTTCGGGGCGCAGCAAGGGGTCGCCCCCCTTGGCCACCATAACGGGATCAACCACCAGGATTTCTACCTGATATTGGCGGGTTTTCTCCGCGACCACGTGGATAATATCCGCGTTGGCCAACATTCCGGTCTTCCACGCGTCCGCGCCGATGTCGCTCATGACCGAGTCGATCTGTTGGGCGACAAACGCCGGAGGCAGCTCGTACACGCCCTGGACACCCACAGTGTTTTGGGCAGTGAGGGCAGTAAGGGCGCTCATGCCGTACACCCCGCGGGCAGCAAAGGCCTTCAGGTCCGCTTGAATACCTGCACCGCCACCGGAGTCCGAACCGGCAATGGTGAGCACCTTTTTCATGGTCTACCTCTCCTAACAATTAGCGGTGTCTTTAATCTCCGGCCACGCCGATACCCGATACGCGCATGGGCCAGTATACCCCGAAACGTTCGCAGACCAAATGGGCATCTGTTAACCAGGAACTGTGACGGCCACCTTGGCCCGGGAATCTATCGGGAATCTTAGCGCAGCCACCACGTCAGGATCAAAACCAGTGCCATCATTCCCATGATTCCCCAATCGGTGGCCCGGAGGTGATAGGGCTGGATAAAAGTGCGCCCCTTGCGGCCAAATCCTCGGGATTCCAGGGCTTCTGCAAGCCGGTCGCTGAGGGTAAATGCCTGGGCCAGTAAAGGAATTAATAAGGCAGGATAATAGGCCAAGGCCCGCCATCCCGGCTCAAGGGGAATCCCCCGGGCACGTTGGGCGTCCATGACCTCCCGCGTGCGGCGGGCCAGAACGGGCACAAAGGCCAAGCCCGCGTTGAAGACGAAAGCTACCGGATAGGGTACTCCCATAGCTACCAGCGCATTTCCCATGTCCTCTGGCGCGGTGGTGCGGAAAAACAGGAAGAAGGTAGTGAACATAGCGAGCAGGCGCAAGGAGGCTTGCAAGGCGGTGAGCCAATCCGAGGCCAACCAGGTGATGAGAAACCAGGAAACAACGGTGATGCCGGCCCAGCGCAACCACGCCAGGTACGCACGGACCAGCCGTAGATATCCGATAACCCCGCCCAGCGGAAGGAGGGCCACAGGGGCCCAGGCAATGGGCAACAGGGCAATCCATGCCGTATAGCCGATCGTAACAGCAAAACGCGTGCGCGGGTCCAGCTGCATTGTTTCACTCCGTGGGTGACGCTGTCCGGGTTTGGCGTACGTAAAACCCCGCGGTAGGTTCTAACCGGGCTCGTCTCATCAATTCTGGGTCGGCCATAATGATGTCAGGCGGCGCCACGGCCAGCAGCCGACCATCGGCCAGCACGGCCCACCGGTCGGCACACGTTTCCGCGAAATCCAGGTCGTGGGTGGCCAGGATGACCGTCCGCCCTTCGTCGCGCAGGTGTTGCAGGAAGACGTGTAACGCGGCCCGCGTGTGCGCGTCTTGACCGGCAGTGGGCTCGTCGAGGATCACGACGTCGGGTCGGGCGGCCATCGCTAGGGCGAAACTCAGGCGACGTTTTTCTCCCTCGCTTAAGGTGTAGGGTGAACGCTCCAAAACGTCCTCCAACTGAAAACGCCGCACAATGGTCATCAACCACTCAGGGTCCAAACACCCCAGCACGCGCGGACCGACCTCCAGTTCTTCCCGCACCCGGGGTTTGAAAAACTGTGCTGTAGGGTTTTGAAAGCTCATGCCCACTCGGCGGGCCAGGGTGGAGGCCTTGGCCCGCCCTACGTCCTGTCCCAGGACCTGTACGGTGCCCTGTTCAGGGCGCAGCAGGCCGTTCAGGTGACGGATGAGTGTGGTCTTGCCCGCGCCGTTAGGCCCCACAATGGCCAGGCATTCCCCCGCGTGCACCGTGAGTGAGATATCGTGCAACACACGACGTTCGCCTTGCCGCGCCTGCAGTTTTTCCACGACTACTACCGGCTTATCTGAAGGGGACGGCCGGTCTGATAGCCTGGGAAGCGGAGAAGGCGTGAGCATAGGCACACGCGTGGCCAGCTCTTCCACGGTGAGTGGAAGCGGCGAAAGGCCTAGACACCGTCCCCAGCGTACCGCTGGCGGCTCCACGACACCAAACCGTTCAAGGTCCTCGGCCACCCCGTCGCGTGGGTCCCCGTCGAACACTATCCGACCGCGTTCAAGCACAACGAGGCGGGTAGCATCTTGGATCACGTGGTGCAGGTGATGTTCAACCACCAACAGAGTTATCCCCTGCCGGTGGATGCGGCGTAGCAGTTCCTGTAAGCGGCGGGCGTGCCACGCGTCCAGGTGGGCAAAGGGTTCGTCCAGAATCAGAAGTTGCGGTTGAAGCGCCAGCGCGGCGGCAATGACCACCTGTTGCTGTTCACCTCCCGAAAGCGCGTGGGGGGGGCGTGAAAGCAACGTTTCAATGCCCAAAAGCGCGGCCACTTCGGCGATACGCTGACGGATTGTGGTCGGGGGCAAACCAAGACTTTCGAGACCGAACGCAATCTCCCGGGCCACGGAGGAGGTGAACAGTTGGGCCTCCGGATTTTGAAACGCAATACCTACGTGGATTATCAGATCATGTACCGGGTGCTCGCGCGTGTTCAACCCAGCCACCCACACCTGTCCCTGCATCTCTCCGCCGTGCAAGTGGGGGATCAAGCCGTTGCAAGTGCGGACCAGGGTGGATTTCCCGGAACCGTTGGCACCGGCCAGCACCACGTACTCCCCGGGCTCCACGCGCCAGGTGATGTCATGGAGGACCCAGGGTGTGCTCTGTCGGTACCGGTAGCGTAACCCCTCGATGTGCAGGATAGCCATCGTTCCTCTTTCGTCACCGACCTTTGGTCGGTTTAATCCGCCGGCTTTCCCGGCCGGAGATGTGCCTTGTGCGTGAGGTAATATGGCTCAGGGGAAGGTTGTATGTCCAGTTCGGGAAGGCTGTGGGGGAAGGCGCTTCGACGCGCTCGCGGTGTTGGTGTGAGGCAGGGGATGGGGTGCTTGAGCTTTTCCCGAGTATAATTAGGGGACACATCCAGAACCGTGCCCCCTACACACCGGAGGCTCAGATGAAGATCATTGCCGATCTGCACATTCACTCTTACTACTCGCGAGCAACCAGCAAGGATTTGACCATTCCGCACCTGGCGATATGGGCTCAACGGAAGGGCATTCATGTCGTAGCTACCGGGGACATTGCCCATCCGGGGTGGGTAAAAGAGGTTGAGGAGGTGCTGGAGCCTGCGGAGGAGGGACTGTACCGGTTGAAGCCCGAGGTGGCCCAAGCCGTAACTTCTCGGGTACCTGCGGCGTGTCAGGGGACGGTGCGGTTTATCCTCGGCGGGGAGATCAGCAACATTTATAAGAAGAAGGGACGGGTGCGCAAGATCCACAATATGGTGTACTTTCCCACCTTTGAGGCGGTGCGCCGGTTTCAGGCGGTTCTCGAACGTATCGGCAACATTCACGCTGATGGGCGTCCTATCCTCGGCTTAGACGCACGTGACCTACTGGAGATCGTGTTGGATGTGGACCCTGGGGGGTTCCTTATCCCGGCGCACATCTGGACCCCCTGGTTTTCCCTGCTGGGGTCCCGTTCTGGCTTCGACTCGGTGGAAGAATGTTTTGAGGACTTGACGCCCCACATTTTCGCGTTGGAGACCGGCCTGTCCTCCGATCCGCCCATGAATTGGCGGGTTTCCGCGCTGGATCGGTATACGCTTGTGTCCGCGTCCGATGCACATTCGCCCCAGAAGCTCGGCCGGGAGGCCACGCTGTTTCACACCGAACTCTCGTATTTTGCGCTTCTGGAGGCAATGCGCACAGGGGATCCCCAAACCTTTGGCGGCACGGTGGAGTTCTTTCCCGAAGAGGGCAAGTATCACTTGGATGGACATCGCAAATGTGGCGTGGTGTGGGAGCCTCACACCACGCGCGCGCATCAGGGGATCTGCCCGGTGTGTGGTAAGCCGGTTACGGTGGGAGTTATGCACAGGGTGGAAGAGCTGGCCGATCGGCCTGAGGGTGCGCGGAAGCCAAACGCTCATCCCTTTTACAGTCTGATCCCCTTGCCTGAAATTTTGAGCGAGCTCCTCAACGTGGGACCGAACAGCCGTCGAGTGCAGCAGGAGTACGAGCGGTTGCTGACCACACTGGGACCTGAATTGCGCATCTTAATGGACGTGCCTCTCGACGCGATCGCTCAGGTGGGGGGAGAACGGTTGGCGGAAGGAATAGGCCGGATGAGACGGGGGGAAGTGGTCCGCCAACCTGGGTTCGACGGCCAATACGGCGTAATCCGGCTGTTTGCCACACCCCCTAACCTCTCAGAAGCTCCCACCCTCTTTGAGTGGTCTGAACAGCCCTCTACAGAAACCGCGTCGGAGACGCTGTCGGCCGGACAGGCGTCTCGCCCCTCAACCGCGGACACCGTTGACACGCATGACCCCTCTGGGACCGACACTTCCTGGCTGAACGCGCTGAATCCGGAACAGCGTGCGGCCGTGGAAACGGTGGACCGTCCCCTGGTGATCGTGGCGGGGCCGGGGACAGGAAAGACGTTGACCCTGACCACGCGGATTGCATACTTGGTTGAGTCCCGCGGTGTGCCTCCGGAACACATCCTTGCCATTACCTTCACCAACAAAGCGGCCGGAGAGATGCGTGAGCGCCTGGTTCGCCTGTTGGGTGAGGCGCGAGCGCATCAGGTGACGGTGGCCACATTCCACGCGCTGGCCACGCACCTGTTACGTCGCTGGGGAGAGGTTATAGGCATTCCTCCGGACTTCGTCATCCTGGACGACGACGCGCGCCGCCAGTTGTTGAAAACCGTGCAGCCGGCATTGAGTGGGGCGCGATTGAACGCCGCGTTGGACGCTCTCAGTCGGTGGAAACATCGCGTCGATCCCGGCGTCGGGGAACCCCCGTTTCCCCCGGAATTGGCGCCTTGGGAACGTGTTATCCGTGCTTATGAGGCGGCCCGACAGGCCGCTCACGCTCTGGACTTCGATGACCTAGTGCGGGAAGCTGTGCGCTTGTTGGCCAGCGTGCCGGAAGTGCGGAAAGCAGTCCACCGTCAGTATCGGTGGATCGCGGTGGACGAATATCAAGATGTCAACGAGGTGCAGTACCGTTTGCTGCGGTGGTTAGCCGCGGGGGGAGCCAACGTGTGTGTTATCGGCGATCCGGACCAGGCTATTTACGGGTTCCGCGGGGCGGATCGGCAATATTTCCTGCGCTTTACGGAGGATTTCCCCACCGCGCGGGAGATACGGCTCACACGGAATTACCGTTCCACCCAGGTGTTGCTGGACGCGGCATGGCACGTGATTCATCGGGGCGTGGATACTTACGGGACACCCCTGATCGCCCGATGGGCCACCGGGCGAAAAGTTCACATCCAGGAGGCGCCTACGGAGAAGGCTGAAGCCGAGTACGTGGTCCACACTATTGAACAGCTGGTAGGGGGGTTAAGTTACTTTTCCATCGACTCCGGTCGAGTGGACGACACGCAGGTCCCACGTCGCTCCTTTGGTGATATTGCCGTCTTGTATCGATTACGTGCCCTGGCTCGACCACTGGTGGAGGCATTTAAGCGGGCAGGCATTCCCTTTCAGACGGTCGGTGAAACCCCTCCTACCGCGCGTCCGGTGGTACGGGACGCGCTCGCACACTTGTGGCTCTGGGTGGCCCCACGTGCCCAATGGCCCTTGATGCAGGTGCTCAAGGCGTGGGGACTGGACAGTTCGGCGGTGCAGGAAGCGCTCTTGAACCGTGAGGGGGAGGCTCTGGAGTGGCGCGCGTTACCGGCCCAGGTACATTTATCTCCCGGGCAGGTCCGGCGGGTGGACGCGCTGGCTGCGCTGTGGGAACGCCTGAACACGACCGATCTTTCGGTCGTGGAACGGTGTCGGTACGTGTGGGACGCCCTTACGGCACACCAGGAGATCACCCCCGCGGATGAGGAAGCGTGGCAGTATGTCGTGCGCGTGGCCGAGGGGTTTGGTAATCGGGTGCTTGATTTTCTGGAGCAGGTCACCCTCCAGAGCGAGACAGATTTTTACAACCCTCGGGCAGACCGAGTAGCCTTAATGACCCTGCACGCGGCCAAAGGGCTGGAGTTTCCGGTGGTGTTCATCGTGGGGTGTGAGGAGGGCATCATCCCCTATTTGAGAGAGGACGACGCCGCGGACGTGGAGGAGGAACGACGGCTGTTCTACGTGGGGATGACCCGCGCGAAGGAAGTCCTCTTTCTTACCCATGCCCGTCGACGTCTCCTTTACGGCGAACGTCGTCAACAGCACCCGTCCCGTTTTTTGGACGATATTGAGGCCGCGTTGAAGGAGCTACACGTCTGGCAAAGCGCTCGGCGCCGACGTCCACGGCAGGACAGTGTCCAGGCGGAGCAGCTCTCGTTATGGGGCGAGGATGGGCCATGAGACGTCGGTGGCGCCGAGTCGTTTACGTGGCTGTGGCCCTTTTGATCGGCGGCCCATTGGGGGTTCTGGGAACGGCCCTGCTGGTCGCGTGGTGGCTACCTCCACCCGACGTGCAACCACCGGTGCGACCTTCTAACCTCATCCTGGACCGTCAAGGACGGCTTTTGTACGAGTGGATCGATCCGAACGGTGCCAAAGCGCGACCGGTTCCGTTGGAGGCCATTGCGCCGGCGTGTGTCCAGGCTACCTTGGCCGTGGAGGACGCGCGGTTCTTTCAACATCCCGGCGTGGATGTGGTGGCCATTGCGCGCAGTGTGTATCGGTCCTTGCGTTACGGGCAGCCCCTCACGGGGGCCAGCACGTTGACCCAGCAGCTGGTGCGCATTACGCTGCTCTCGCCGGAGGAGCGGTATGAGCGTTCGGTGATGCGTAAGCTGAAGGAGGTGTGGCTGGCCTGGCGCCTGGAGCGTCATCTCTCGAAAGAGGCCATTCTCACCCTGTATTTAAACCGCGTGTATTACGGCAACTTTGCCGTAGGCATAGAGGCAGCCGCGCACGCGTACTTTGGGCGTTCCGCCCGGGAACTGGACCTCGCCCAGTGTGCGTTGTTGGCGGGATTGCCCCAGGCTCCCACGGTGTGGAATCCGCTGGTAAACCCCACTGCTGCGCGGACGCGGCAACGTCTGGTCCTGCGTCGCATGCTGGCGGAGGGGTATATCTCCGAGGAGGCATACCAACGTGCTGTGGCCGAACCGCTGGCCTTTGCCGCTTCACCCTTTCCCATCGCCGCGCCTCACTTTGTCAACGTTGTCCAAGCAACGTTAGAACGCGAGGTGGGGATCGATCGGCTGCAGGAAGGGGGATGGGTGATTACCACCACACTGGATTTGGACGTTCAGCAGGAGTTGGAGCGCGTTCTGGTCCGCCATCTCCACCGTTTGAACCGGGATCCACAAGCGCCGCCGGGACGACGTGTAACGGCCGCGGCGGCGGTGGTACTGGATGTACAGAGCGGTGAAGTGATTGCCCTGGTAGGCAGTCCTAATTACTTCGACGTGGTCAACGCAGGGGCGGTCAACATGGCCCTGACCCTTCGTCAGCCAGGATCGGCCATCAAACCGTTGGTGTACGCCGCTGCCTTTGATCCTAAACTTCCTCGGCCATGGGGTCCGGCTACCCTTATTGCGGATGAACGTACCCGGTTTACGGCCGCGGACGGCACCCTTTACGTGCCGGAAAACGTTGATCGCCGGTGGCACGGGGTTATCCCCGCACGTGTTGCGTTGGCCGCGTCGCTGAACGTTCCTGCCGTGAAGGCCTTACAACACGCGGGGCTGGAACGTTTTCTGGCCTTGGCCGAGGCGCTGGGGGTGACGAGCTTGGCGCGACATTCCAACCCGGATTTGGCCCTCGCGCTGGGGGCCGGGGAAGTGTCCCTGCTGGAGTTGACACGTGCGTACGCGGCCTTTGCCCGTGGAGGACAGCGAGTGCGCACGCGGTGGGTGAAGGCCGTAAGTTACCAAGGACAGCCCGTGCCGGGGCCATGGACCCAGAGTCCTTCACCTGAACCGGCGCTCCCCCCTGGTGTGGCCTATCTCATCACCGATGTGCTGAGCGACCGGTATGCCCGTACGTTGACCTTTGGCCTGAACAGCGCGCTGGATTTTTCACCCCATGCGGCGGTGAAAACGGGCACCACCACAGACTGGCGGGATGCCTGGACCGTCGGTTACACCACCCGGTGGGCGGTAGGAGTGTGGGTGGGTAACTGGGATAACACGCCCATGAAAGGGGTCACGGGCGCGCTGGCCGCGGCGCCCATATGGCGGGCGATGATGGCCTTTCTGCATCGACAAGCCCCCCCTTCGCCCTTCCCCAAACCTGCAGGGATACGGGTCGTGCGGGTGTGCGCGACCACCGGCCTACCGCCTACCCCTGAATGTCCGCGGGTACGGGAGGACCTGGCTTTGCAGGGTGTGGCCTTCCTCCCGCGTGAACCGGCCGTGATCCAGCGGCGCGTCACCGGCGCAGCCCTGGACTCTGCAACGCCCGTGCCCACGCCTGCACAGGTGCGCTTGCTTTCTCCCGATCCGGGCGCCGTGTACCGACTGGACCGCCAGGCACCGACGGCGGAGCAGGCCCTGCCACTGGCCGTGGCCGCGCCGCCCGGCAGTCAGGTGCTCTTTCTGGTAAACGGCACGACCATCGGTCGGCGTAGTGCCCCTCCCTACAGAGTGTGGTGGCCGATCCGGCCGGGAGAACACCGGATAAGGGTGCGCGTCCGTCTGCCCGAGGGCGAGACGGTAAACCTCTCCGCGAACATTACTGTTTTGGCCCCGTGAGCCGGGGAGCAGAACGGACGGGAAGGAACGTGTACTCAAAGCGGCCTGTGCCGAAGGTACGGCGCGTCTCCCTTAAAGACCACGTGTTATCTTGCCGATGGGCCTTTTTCATCGACCGATTCACTGGGTTAATTGTATGTCGGACGGGTAGAAACCCTGCGGAGGACAACATATCCTGTTGAGAGGAGTCACGGTCATGCATGAACGAAGGTTTAACCCGGAGCTAGCTCATCGCCTGGTGAGTCCAGAACGTGAAGCACGCTGGAAACCTCGTGCCTTTTTGCAGCGGCTGGGCCTGCCGTCGGGTGCCACGGTCGCCGACCTGGGGTGTGGGCCGGGGTTCTGGACGGTGCCCTTGGCCGAAGTGGTGGGGACGAGAGGACGGGTTTGGGCGGTGGATGTCAGCCCGCAGATGATGCAGTTGTTGCGCGAACGGGGAGTGCCCGGACATGTGTGCCCTGTGTTGGCCGCGCTGCCGGATGTCCCGCTTCCCCCGGAGAGCGTGGATTGGGTTTGGACAGCGTTCACCTTTCATGAGGTGGAGCCGTTTCCCGCGTTTGCCGCGGCACTGCGTCGCCTAGTGCGCCCCGGCGGGCAGGTGCTGGTTCTGGAATGGCGGCCCGATGCCGTAAGTCCTCAAGGTCCCCCTCGACACCATCGCCTATGGCCGGCACAGGTCCAGGAGTGGCTTCAAGAGGCGGGCATACATAACGTCACTCTGGCCTGGCAGGATGAGGACACCTACTTGGTGGTAGGTCGAAGGGCCTGAATGACGTGCGGGAGACGCGACTTATGTGCCGGCCTTGACAAGAGGCTCAGCATACCCTATGTGACGTGGAGGGGGAACCATGGCGGAACCGAGGTTCACCGTGGCCATACAAGATCGATATCCCGACCACTTGGCGCATTGTTACGGTTGTGGGCGGCTGAACCCGCACGGCTATCGCCTGCGCACCTTCTGGCTGAACGACGAGGAGACGGTGGCCTTTTTCACACCGCAGCCGTATCACACCGCGATTCCTGGCTATGTGTACGGCGGCCTGATCGCTTCCCTGATCGACTGTCATGGTACAGGGACGGCAGCAGCGGTGGCTGCTCGAACCCGCGGCCAGGAGGATCACCCCCCGCGCTTCCTTACCGCGGCCCTGCGCGTGGATTACCTGAAGCCCACTCCTCTGGGCCCCACGCTGGAGTTGCGGGGCCGGGCCAAGGAGAGCAAGGGACGGAAGATCGTGGTAGAGGTACGGCTGTACGCGAACGGAGAGCTCACCGCACGGGGGGAGGTGGTGTGTGTGGAGGTCCCTGAACGTTACCTGACGGCGCTCTTGCAGGAAAGGGAGTGAGGGGCCCCCGAACTGTTCACGCGTGTGCGGCCTAGGGGAAGCTTGTAAACGCCAGGATCATCTCGCGGGCCAAGAACGCGGCCAAGATCCCCGTCGTGCCGCTTGGGTCGTGGGGAGGACTGTATTCGACCAGGTCGGCAGAGACTACCCGCACCCGTCGCAACGCCCGGAAGATCCGCAAAAGGTCTTGTACCTGCCAGCCGCACGGTTCAGGATTGCCGGTGCCCGGGGCCAGGCTGGGGTCAAGGACATCGATGTCCAGGGAGAGGTGCACCCGGGTGTGCGGGGGGAGGGTCTGTAACCGTTCGAGCAGGGCGTCAGGCGTAGGAGCCAGGATGTTGAGGCGGTGTGCGAGGGCGAACTCTTCGCGTAGCCCAGAGCGGGCGCCCGCGATGAGGAGGCGTTCGGGGCCAAGCCATTCCAGGGCACGACGGGCCCAGGCAGCGTGGGAGTACGGGCTGCCCTGGTAGGTGGGCCGCAGGTCGGTGTGGGCGTCCAGCACGATGAGCCTGAAGTGGGGATCATCAATCTCTTCCGGGGTGAGGAAGGCTAAGGTGACGGTGTGTTCCCCGCCTAGGAAAAGGGTGAAGGGGGTACGGGCCTTCACTTCGGCCAGGAAGGCCCGTACCGTCTGCAGGTGATCGGGGAAAAGGGCCAGTGGCTCTTCGATAACGACGTCACCTCGATCTATCAGGTGGATGTCTTGCTCCAGGTCTCGTTCCTGGTAGGGGCTGTATGTTTCGATGCTTTCTGCGTAGTGCCGAATGGCCTGGGGAGCGAAGTGTGTGCCTCCTCGGAAGGAGGCCGTCGTCTCATGAGGGAAACCGACCACTTGGGCGTCACCTGTCTCGCCCGGACGAGCTCCTAGGAAGGGTTGCACAGGTATTAGGCGGACAGAGGTCATGGTTAGGGCGCCTCCTGAGCGATCAGTCGTTGAACGAAGGGGGGCAGGACAAAGGCAGCTTGGTGGATGGCGGGCGTGTAGTATTGGGTTTCTATGCCTAGGGCCCGGAAGCGTTCCTCCAGTTGAGCGGGAGACACCGCTGTGGGATCAACTCCCCGTGCGCCCAACATAAAGGACCACAGGCCGCCCGGATAGGTGGGCACGTGTGTCAGGTAGAGGTGCAGATGGGAGAAGTGGGGCCGCATGGCCTGCCAGTTGCGGGTGATCACGTCCGGTTGTAACCAGGGCGATCCGCTCTGGGCGGAGACCACCCCCACGGAGGAGAGATGTCGGGTGACCAGCGCGTAGAAGTCTGAGGTGAAAAGGCGCATGGCCGGCCCTACCGGATCGGTAGTGTCCATAAGGATAACGTCGAACGGTTCGTGGGCCTGTTCCAGATAGGTGTACGCGTCCTCGTACACCAGCTGGGTGCGGGGCTCGTCGAACGCATTGCCACAGATGGAAGCCAGGTACTCGCGGGCAGCCCGTACGACATCTCGGTCGATTTCCACCATCACCACTTGGTCAACCGGGTAATGTAACACCGTGCGGAGGGCGCCGCCATCCCCACCCCCGACAATCAGGACCCGCCGTGGGGCCGGGTGGATCAGCATCGGCACGTGGACCAGCATTTCGTGATAAGCCCATTGATCTGCTTCGCTCGTTTGGACGGTGCCCTCCAGCCAGAGCATACGACCGAACTGGAAAGTGTCCACAATGTCGATGTGCTGGTAAGGAGATCGCATGGAGAAGATGGACTCCCGTACCCGCACGCTGAAGCGGACATCCGGGGTCCACGCTTCGGTTTCCCATTGCTCAGGCAGTTCCTCCAGTTCGTCCCCCCAAAGCACAGCAGCGGCCACCGCGCATCCATGTTGTTCTACCGTGTGTTCCGCGGAGATCACGTAGTATTCGTGCAAAGGAATGTCACGGGCGCTAAAGGCGGCCTCCACCCGCATTCGAACCTGTGCCTCGATTTCCTCCCGGGTGCCCACGCCATGGCTTTCCATAATGACCCCACGGCCGTCCGGGCTTAGGCCCAACGCCACGGCCGCGGCGATCGTTTGCCCCGGTACGTTGCTGTACGCCTGGGCGTAGACCGTAGGGACCAGGCTGCCTACGGGGAACTCGCGCAACGGGACTAACCGGGCCCCTTGGGGCACGATGGAGGAAACTTTTATCAGGTTAAGGTCAGCGATGCCGGCGTCCATCAGCGCGTTGTCGAACGCGGTCAGGCTGTCAGGACCTTCGGCGTGGCCGGCGGTCAGGGATACGTATTTGGGCAGGGTGATCATGTGCGCCTCCTTACATGTGCTGTTCAGTTATCAGGATGTTTGCGAAAGATGGCGCCGCGTGACAGAACGGCACAGGTCGCGTGTTGTGCACCGGTGGCAGGTGTACAGCGCGTACTTCCGATGGGTGATACTGCAAAACGGCCAGGACGTCAAATGTCACCGGCCAGGTAGCGATGGGATCCGGAAAGTAGGTCCCCTGCGGATGGCTGTAGAAGGCCATCCGCAGGGGCGATAGAGGGCAGTTACTCCACCGTGACCGACTTGGCGAGGTTCCGGGGTTGGTCTACGTCGTTGCCCAGGCGAACGGCCACGTAATAGGCAAAGAGCTGACAGGGAATGACCGATAGCACAGGCTGCAGGAGCGGAGGCGCCTTAGGGATGTAAATAACGTCGTCCGCTTTCTGCGCGATGAGCTCATCGCCGACGTTGGCAATAGCGATGACGCGGCCGTCTCGAGCTTTCACCTGTTCCACTTGGCTCACCATCTTATCGTACACGTGGTCCTGAGGTACCAGAGCTACAACCGGCATATCCTCGTCGATAAGCGCGATGGGACCGTGCTTCATTTCGCCGGCCGGGTAGCCTTCGGCGTGGATGTAGGAGATTTCCTTGAGTTTGAGCGCGCCCTCCAGCGCGATGGGGTAATGGATGCCTCGGCCCAGATAGAGGAAGTTGCGGGCCCGATAATATTTGGTGGCTAACTCACGCGTAATGGAGTCCACTGCGGCCAGCGTGTCCCCCACCAACTTGGGCAACAGGGCCAACGCACGAGCGTGGGTTAACGCGTCCTGACGGGTTAGGAGACCGCGTTGTTGGGCAATGTATAAAGCAAGGAGGTACTCGTCCACCACCGAGGCGGTGAACGCTTTGGTGGAGGCCACCCCGATCTCAGGCCCGGCCTGCATGTAAATCACCCCGTCGCTCACGCGAGCCGCCTGGCTGCCGACCACGTTGACAATGGCCCAGGTGCGCACCTGTTTACGCCGGGCTTCTTCCAGGGCGGCCAAGGTGTCCACGGTTTCCCCCGATTGACTGATGGCCAACACAACATCCGTCTCGGCCAGGATAGGGTCACGATATCGGAATTCAGAGCCGTAATCCACCTCCACAGGAACGCGCGCAATGCGCTCAAGGAGATATTTGCCCACAAGCGCGGCATAGTAGGACGTGCCACAGGCTACGGCGTGAATGCGCGTCAGGGCGCGGGCTTCCGCGGGGGAAAGGTGTAAACCTTCCAGCGTGACTTCGCCGGTGGTGAAGTTGATGCGCCCGCGCAGGGTGTCGGTGATGGCCTGGGGTTGTTCGAAGATCTCTTTTTGCATGAAGTGTTTGTACTCCCCTTTCGCCGCGGCGAGGGGATCCCAGGGAATCGTGTGTACCGTTGGCTGGAAGGGCACACCGGTGTCCAAGTGAAAACACCGGACGCGCTCGGGTTCCACCACCGCGGCTTGACGGTTTTCCAGAAAGATCATGCGTCGGGTATAAGGGAGGATGGCCGGGATGTCAGACGCGACAAAGTTCTCCCCCTCACCTAAGCCGATGACGACGCCGCCGGCGTTCCCCAGGCGGGCCGCGATCAGGGTGTCCGGCATGTGACGGGACATCACCACCACCGCGCTGGCCCCTTCCAGTCGTTGCAGCGCGTGGCGGACCGCGGTGACCAGGTCATTCCCCGCGTGAAGGTAACGGTCAATGAGGTGAGCGATCACTTCGGTGTCCGTGTCTGACGCGAACCGGATGCCCTCGGCGGCCAGTTCCTCGCGTAACTCAAGGAAGTTCTCCACAATGCCGTTGTGTACGATGACCACATCCCGTTCCGGGTCGGTGTGGGGATGGGCGTTATACCGGGTAGGTTTACCGTGGGTGGCCCACCGGGTGTGCCCGATACCCGGGGAACCGGTCAAGGGTTCGGCCGCTATAAGGCCATCCAGGTTGCTCAGTTTGCCCACTTCGCGCCGAATCTCCACCTGGCCGTTGCGGGTGAGCACGGCCAGGCCTGCCGAGTCATATCCCCGGTATTCCAGCCGGTGCAGCCCTTCCAGAATGATGGGGACCGCGTCCCGGGGACCCACATAGCCTACAATACCGCACATGGATTGCCTCCTTGACCTCCAGGGTTTGGGTGGTACCGCGCGTGGCCCTCCGCAGGGGGCGCGGGAAGAGATGAGCTAACCGGATTTTGAACGGGAGTGTCGTCGCACCGGACATCCCAGTGTTGCGCGCGCAACACGATGCCGCGTGTGCTTCCTCCACAGCAACCGACCGGGACGACGACGGGACAGACTGTTATACCCCACGTGACATAGCTTCCCTGTTTCGAGACGCGGCACAGGGAAGGTGTGCTTGTGCACGTGAGGTATCCTCGGATATTCACAGCAGCCGGAAAGGGCTGCTGGCCACTGTGCCCTGTTTTGTCCCACGGTCGCCCGTGGGCTTTGTCAGGGCACTTGCACGTTGGGGGACATCAGGGTGGTGGCACACCCTGGGAGGCATCCGCCGATCTCTCGATTTTCCCCGGACGGGCGTCCGGGTTAGCCTCGCCTTGCGGCGAGGAACCTCCACCCTCGTCAACTCCGGGAAATGGGACGATAGCCGATAGGTCGCCCTCTTCTCCCGGAGCCCTGGCGCTTGTGTCCCCCCCTTGCGGTGTGGTTATCGCTCCCACCTCCTTCCGCAGGGTATGATTTAAAGAAGCCCGGCGGCCCATCTCGTTGGAGCCCTTCAACGGTCCACAGGGTATGTTAATCAGAAGCGAAGAATTGTGCAAATGCAGTATTTGAGCGGATCCCAAATTGGGAGAGGAGGGGGAATAGGGAGGGGGTGAGGGCATGAGGAACACGGATTTTTGAACGCTCTCTCGAAGAATGAGCGTGGCGGAGTGTTAGCCAAGGGTGACGTCCAGGTAAAGCATAATGACCACACCGATGATGGTTCCCAGCGTGGCCAACCGCTCATGGCCGGTGCGGTGGGTTTCGGGTACGATCTCATCGCTGATCACGTATAACATGGCCCCGGCTGCGAATCCCATTGCGTATGGCAACAGGGGGCGCATGGCGTGGACGGCCCATGCGCCCAGCACGGCCAAGGGAATCTCTACCAGACCCGCACGCACCCCTACCAGGCTGGCGTAAAAGCGCGCGCCAAACCCCGCGTTGAGCGCGGAGACGGCTACGGCAAGCCCTTCCGGAATGTTTTGAAAGCCAATAGCCAGCATCAGCACGATGGCATCGTGCAGCTCACCCCGGCCAAATCCCACACCCACAGCCAGCCCTTCCGGCATGTTGTGCAACGTGATGGCGAGAATAAACAACCACACCGCGCGAATACGTCGTGTGTCCAGGCCTTCGTACCCGATGTGCATGTGCATGTGAGGCAGCAAGTGGTCCGTAATGTCCAGAAAAGCCGCGCCTAACACCAGGCCTATCAGCACCGGTAACACGCCGCCGATCTCTATGCCGGGCAAGATCAGGCTGGTAAAGCTGGCCGTCAACATGACACCGGCAGCAAAGCCGAGCGCGCCGTCGAGGAACCGTTGGGAAGGGCGCGGCCAGACCAATACCAACAGGGCACCCAGCATGTTCAACCCGGCAATGACCAGGCCTCCCATCAACGCCTGCACTACCGGATTCTCACCGAGCCAGATCTCCATCCACTGTTGGAGCACGTTTATCATCGACATCACCTCCTTTCCAGGGTAAAGGGCTGTCCGGCCGCATCATGACCGGATGGGTTGTCGTCCCGGATCCTCTGTCAGACGTACGCCGTTTATTTAGTATAGCCTAAAATATAAGTTTTTGTTGTTAGAATTTCGTTTGTCGGCGAGTGTAGAAGAGGATTGCCCGGGACTTGGCGTTGTGGTAAAGTAACGCAGTCCCGGCCGTGGGGTCGGGGAACAGGCCAGTTCACCGCAGGGGAGGTGCCCTGTGACCACGCAGGGAGAGGCGCTCTCGAAAGAGGTCATTTTCGACCTGTTCAGCCGCTATGTGTCCCCTCCGAAAGTCCGTTTCTTCCAGCAGGTGGGGATTGACTTTGTCATAGGTAGGCGGGAGGGAGCGTTTTTGTGGGATGTGGACGGCAGGCGGCAGTTGATAGACTGTCACTGTAACGGTGGGGTGTTCAACCTGGGGCACAGGCATCCGGAACTTGTGCGCACATTGCAGGAGAGCCTGAGCGCGCTGGACATCGGCAACCACCATTTGGTCAGCGAGTGGCGCGCGCGTCTGGGAGCACGTTTGGCCGAGTTGACACCGGGCGACTTAACTTACACCGTGTTTGGTGTGAGCGGTGGCGAGGCCATTGACCTGGCGATCAAAGTGGCCCGGGGATATACCGGAAGGCCGCGCATTATCTCCGCCCGTGGGGGGTACCACGGGCATACCGGGCTGGCGTTAGCCGCTGGTGATGAGAAGTATCGTCGGCCCTTTGGGCCAATGCCACCCGGTTTTGTGCAGGTGCCCTTTAATGATCTGGAGGCTCTGGATGCCGTGATGGACGAAACGACCGCGGCGGTGCTCTTGGAAACGGTGCCGGCCACCTCCGGGATAGTAGTGCCGGATCCTGAGTATTTGCCCGGGGTGCGGGAGTTATGTGATCGTTATGGCGCATTGCTCATCATCGATGAAGTACAGGCAGGTCTAGGACGTACCGGCCGTCTCTGGGGCGTGGAGCACTACCAGGTTTTGCCGGACATTCTGGTTATCGGCAAGGGCCTCTCCGGAGGGTTGTATCCCATAACCGCGACGGTTCTTCGTCCTCCGTTAATACGGGTGTTTGAGCCGGATCCGTTTATCCACGTGTCCACTTTTGGGGGCGCGGAGCTGGGAGTGCCGGTTGCCTTAAAGGTGCTGGAGATTACCGCAACGCCCGATTTTCTGGCCCACGTACGGGCGATGGCGGCCTATTTCCGACAAGCCTTTGCTTCTCTGGCCGCGCGCCACACCGGTCTGTTAGTGCGGCTTCGACAGCTGGGCCTAATGATGGGGATTGAGCTCCCACACCCGCAAGCAGGCCCCTTGTTCTCGCGTATGGCGTATGAAGCCGGTTTGCTCTGTGTGTACGCGTACAATGACCCCCGCGTGGTTCAGTTCCTGCCCCCGTTAACCGTTGACCGTGTCCTGGCCGAGGAGATAGTGCAACGGGTGGACCAGGCTCTGACCGTCACGGCCCAGGTTCTAGCCCAGGGGAAGGAGGCTGGCGCATGGAGCGACTAGCCGCCTGGCTAGAGGCGTGGGAGGCAGCGCTGGACCCGCGGTATCCCGAGCGGGCCCGGCCCCCGGCCAAGGTGCTAGGATACGGCGAAATTAGCACCGTGATGGTGATCGATCACCCGGACCTGGTCCACTTCGCCGTTAAGCGAATGCCCATGTTCCGCAGCGAAGCCGAGGTGCGCGCGTACGCAGCACTGCACGAGACATACCTCACCCACCTGGCTCGAGCAGGCATCCAGGTGCCGGAGACGCATCTGGTGCCGGTACCACGTGGCGAGCGGGGATGGGCTGTGTACATCCTGCAACGACGAGTGCCAACGCAGTCCTTAGCCCACCGGTTAATCCATCACCTCTCCTTGGAAGAGGGCCTGCGCCTGGCCCGGGCTGTGTTGGACGCTACTCGGCGTGTTTTCGCCTATAACGCGCAAAATCCGGAGGGCGTGGCTGTCGGTTTCGACGCGCAAATAGCTAACTGGGCTGTGGGCAACGTGTCGGCAAACACCGGAGGGCTACCATCGTCGCCGGCATTGCTGTACCTTGACACCAGTACCCCCTTGTTGCGGCGTCAGGGCCGGGAACAGCTGAATCCTGAATTATTCCTGCGCAGTGCACCGTCGTTTTTGGTGTGGATTATGCGTCTGTTGTTCCTGGAGGAGGTGATGAACCGGTATTATGACTTGCGCCAGGTGGTACTGGACGTGATAGCCAATCTTTACAAGGAAAAGCGGGGGGAGTGGGTGCCGGCCCTGGTGGACGCGGTGAACCGGTGGCGAGAAGCATGGCCTGAATTTAAGGGAGCGGCTTTTACCGTCCAGGAGGTGCGCAGGTATTATCGGCAGGACGCGTTTATCTGGCGGTTTTACCTGGCGGCGCGTAAACTGGACCGCTGGTTACATCATCTCGTGGGCAGGGAGTATCCCTACATGCTACCGGCGAAGATTGAGCGGTGAGGGAGGGGGGATGATGGCGGGGCCCATTTCGGTAGATGAGTTACGGCGTTTGGTGCGCTGGGACGCGCGAGGGCTGGTGCCCGTGATCGTGCAGGACGCGAGGACCGGTCAGGTGCTCACGCTGGCTTACATGAACGCGGAAGCCCTGGAACGCACGCTACACACCGGTGAGACCTGGTTCTGGTCCCGCAGCCGGCAACGCCTTTGGCATAAAGGGGAAACCAGCGGTAACATACAGCGCGTGGTGGACATTGCCCTGGATTGTGACGGGGACGCGCTGCTGGTTCGGGTACATCCAGCGGGCCCAGCTTGTCATACAGGCGCGGTCTCCTGTTTTTATCGGTCCTGGGAATGGACAACGGTATCCGACGAGACCGAGGGAACGGATGAGTGACACGTTGGACACGCTGTGGCGTGTAATACAAGAGCGCAAAGCGAACCCGCCGCCCGGGTCGTATACGGCCCATCTCTTCGCACAAGGGGAACAGGCCATCGCGAAGAAAGTCGGTGAAGAGGCGATTGAGGTCATTGTCGCGACGCGTGAGGGTGATGCTCGGGTGATCTCAGAGGCAGCCGACCTGATCTATCACTTAATGGTCCTCCTGGCCGCGCGCAACCTCCGGTGGGCCGACGTGGAGGCCGAGTTACGGCGACGGTTGAAGTCGTAGGGAGGGAATGGGGTATGACGGAACAGGCCAAGGAACGACCGCGGATATCCATCGTAGCACCTGCGTACAACGAAGAAGAGGTGTTGCCTGAGTTTTACCGGCGGGTTCGGGAGGTGATGGATGCCCTCGGTGAGTCCTGGGAGCTTATTCTGGTCAACGATGGCAGTCAGGATAACACCCTGGCCGTGATGCGTGAGCTGCACGCTAAAGATCCCCGGGTGAAGGTGATCTCTTTCTCACGCAACTTCGGCCATCAGCTGGCCATCACCGCCGGTTTGGACTACGCCCAGGGGGACGCGGTGGTGATTATCGACGCGGATCTTCAGGACCCTCCCGAGGTGATCGCCGAGCTGGTAGAAAAGTGGCGGGAAGGCTACGACGTGGTGTACGCGGTGCGCAAGGAACGGCACGGGGAGTCGTGGTTCAAGGAATGGACGGCAAAGCTCTTTTACCGGCTGATCTACCGTATTACCGATGTGGACATCCCCAAGGACACGGGTGACTTCCGGCTGATGGACCGGAAGGTGGTCAACGTGCTCCGGACTATGCGGGAACGCAGTCGGTTTATGCGCGGCCTTTCTGTGTGGGTGGGCTTTAAGCAAACCGGGGTGTTCTACGTGCGGGAGCCCCGCTTCGCGGGGGAAACGAAGTACCCCCTTCGGAAGATGCTAAAGTTCGCGTTGGACGCGATCACTTCTTTCTCTTATGTACCCCTGCAGCTGGCCACCTACTTTGGGTTTGCCATCGCGTTCATCAGCTTGGTGGCCATGATTGTCGCGGTGTACCTGCGCCTGTCCACCGGCCGGGCGCTTCTCGGACAGGCCACCACTTTGGTGGCTGTCCTCTTCCTGGGCGGCATCCAGCTGATCTTCTTGGGAATTATCGGCGAGTATCTAGGACGCATCTACGACGAGGTTAAAGCGCGCCCGCTGTACATTGTCGCCGAGACCATTGGCTTTGATGACCGGGGGCCTCAGGTGCGTACCATTCCTTCCTCTGTCCAGGCACCTACTGCTGTTGTCTCTGAAGAAAAGGAGGCCATGTGAACGTCGACCAAATGTTGCGCCGGTTACCTGTGACCGGTCTACGCACAGAGATTTCCCGTGTGCTCCCGCTGGTGGTGGAAGCCGGAAACACCGCGTTGCGCTATTACGCTGGGGACATTCAGGTTCACTTCAAGGGCCAGGGGGACCCCGTTACCTTGGCCGACCGGGACATTAATGCCTTCCTGGTGCAGGGGCTGCGTCACGCGTTCCCGGAGGATGCTGTACTGGCCGAGGAATCTGCCGATGAGCCGGCCACGCGAGTGCATCATCGCCGGTTGTGGTGCGTGGACCCGCTGGACGGAACCCAGGAATTCACGGAACACGTGGACCACCAGTGGGCCATCATGGTAGGGTTGGCCGTGAGCGGCACGGCCGTGCTTGGGCTCGTTTACCCACCCACCTGTGGACAGCTCTTGCTGGGAGTTACCAGCGAAGGCGCGTGGTTGTGGGACGATGGGAAGTGGCGCCCCCTTCAGGTCTCCGATGTGCGGGACCCGGGCCAGGCTACCATTGCGGTAAGTCGTTCCCACCGCAGCCAGCGGATAGATGCCATCATCCGACATATGGGCATTCGGCAGGAAGTACGCTACGGCAGTGTGGGCATGAAGGTCAGTTTGCTGGCCACCCGGCAAGCAGACGTGTACATTCATCCCACACCCGGCACAAAGGAATGGGATCTCTGTGCACCTGAAGCGATACTGAAAGCCGCCGGTGGGGAGATGACCGACATGTTTGGTCGCCCCCTGCGGTACAACAAGCCCGATCCCGCGAATCCTCACGGGCTGGTGGCGTCCAACGGGTACCTCCACGCAGCTGCTCTGGAGGCCGTGCGCCAGACGGTGTTGTCGGCGCAAGCCTAATATTCCTCTTGCCATCCTCAGGGGCCATCCCCAACGCAACGAGGACTAAAGCGCATCACAAACCTGGATGGGAGGTGGTACTCATGGAACCGATCCGGATCGGCGTCATCGGTGGCAGCGGCATTTATGAGATGGAGGCGTTGCGGGACGTGGCGGAGGTACAGGTAGACACTCCCTTCGGTCCCCCGTCGGACAACTATGTTGTGGGCACATTGGAAGGAGTACGGGTCGCGTTCCTTGCCCGGCATGGCCGGGGACACCGCATTATGCCCCATGAGCTCAACAGTCGGGCGAATATTTGGGGGTTCAAGAAGCTGGGAGTGGAGTATCTCATCGCGATCTCCGCCTGCGGGTCCATGAAGGAGGAAATTGCGCCTGGGCACATTGTGATTCCCGATCAACTTTTCGACCGCACACGACGTTCGCCGCAGACCTTCTTCGGGGACGGCCTGGTGGTACACGTGAGTGTGGCGGATCCCTTGTGTCCGTATTTGTCCTCTGTGCTGTATGAGGCCGTGCGGGAGACAGGTGCCACGGTGCACAAGGGCGGTACATTCATTATCATCGAAGGCCCCCGTTTCAGCACCAAGGGTGAGAGTCGCATCTTCCGTCAGTGGGGGGTTGACATCATCGGTATGACCGCCATCCCGGAAGCCTTCCTGGCCCGCGAGGCGGAGATGAGCTATGCCATCATGGCCCATGTGACCGATTACGACGTGTGGCATGAGGAAGAGGAGCCGGTCACCGTCGAGATGGTGATTCAGCGGTTGCGCCAGAACGCGGAGATCGCCAAACAGGCGGTCATCAACGCGGTACGGCGCCTCAAGGACGCGCCGCCTAGCCCCTACCGGGACGCGCTTAAGGACGCTATTATCACCGCCCGGGATAAAATTCCTCCCGAGACCAAGGAGCGGTTGCGGCTTCTGGTGGGCAAGTATCTCGATTAAACGCTCAAGTCGTCTGCTGCATTGGACCAGGGCTTCAGGTGACTGCTGTGGGGGGCGCGGGGTAGGCGTGTTCCGTCTAACCCGGTGGTGGGTATCCCCGTAAAGGGTGCCTTTGCCAGGAGATGGAGTGTGCTCGGGAAGGGATATTGGTTAGGGGGCAACCTGGGGAGAAAGGGTTATGCCCTGCGTGAGTCGCTGGTGTGGGCGGGAGTGGGGATCGTCCTGGCCGGGTTTGTAGCCCGTGGTCCGCTGTCCGTAGTCGCTCTTGGGGCGGGGGGGGCAGGACTCTTAATGGCTGCCCTTCTTTGGCCGCCGGTTGTGTACCCCGCGTTGGCGTTTGCCGTTCCTTTCGGCCCCGGCCTGTCCCTGGGTGCGTTCACCGTGGGCAGTGCTGATCTCCTGGTAGGGTTAATTGTAGCCGTCTGGATGGGCTACAACCTGGCTCAACGTCGGTGGCCGACGTTACGGGCGGAGTGGACGATCCCCCTTGTGCTCTTCTTCCTGGCCCAGGTGGTGAGTTTGCGGGAGGCCTGGAGCTGGACGGCCGCGCTGCCCGAGTTAATTAAGTGGGGGGAAATTATCGCCCTTTACGTGGTCACGGTGGATATCCTCCGCACGTGGCGACGGCACTGGGAAAGGCTGGCGTTGTGGATCGCGGGTGGGCTTGTAGTGGCCGCGGCGGCAGAGGCCGCGTTAGGGCTGGTGCAGTTCCTTTTCCGGATTGGACCACCGCAGTTCATCATTTTGGGGCGCTTTCTGCGGGCCTATGGCACCTTTGCTCAGCCGAACCCCTACGCCGGTTATCTGGGGCTGGTCTTGCCACTGGCCGTGAGCCTTAGCCTACACGCCCTGCATGTAGGGGTGTGGCCGGATGAGGAACGGCCGCTCAGACAGTGGTTGGGCCGCGCTGTCGCCCTTGTGGGTGCCGCGTTGACAGGGATTATCGGCATGGGGTTGTTGGCCTCTTGGTCCCGTGGCGGTTGGCTGGGCATGGTCGCGGCCCTGAGCGTGGTGATAGGGTTGCGTTCCCGACGGGCGGTGCTCCTCAGCGTTGTGCTCGCTTTTCTCCTGCTCAGCACGGTGGTCCTGGGGGTCGTGGGCGCGTTGCCCCCTGCAGTCCAGGAGCGTTTCCAGGGGTTGGAGGATTGGACCCTCTTTTTGAGGCCGGTGGAGTTGCGGAGCATCCGGGTGACGGGGGAGAACTTTGCCCTGGTGGAGCGCATGGCGCATTGGTGGGCAGCCTGGGCTATGTGGCTTGATTATCCGTGGACAGGCGTCGGCGCGGGAAACTACGCCGTGGCCTACGAGGCATATCGGATGCCGGGGTGGAAGGACCCGTTAGGCCACGCCCATAACATTTTTCTCAACGTCATGGCGGAGACCGGCCTGGTGGGCCTGGTGGCATATGTGCTGCTCTGGGGATGGGTTTATGTGCTGGCGCTGTATCGTCTGCCCCGGACGCACGGGTGGGCACGGGCGGTTCACCTCGGCGCGCTAGGAGGATTGACCCACTTGACCGTGCATAACCTCTTTGATAACCTCTACGTCCGCGGGATGTACACTTACGTGGCGATCCTGTTGGCCCTGTTGAGTACCTCGCTGGAGGGTCAGACCCAATATGGAGAACACACATCCGACGTCCCGGACGATGAATCGCCGGCGGCAGGGGAATCTTAGGGAATCCGGGGCCGTGGTGAACACCCCTCACTGGATGAAAGCTGCCTCCCAGCAGCGTTCACATCCGCCGGGACGATTCCCCCTCCTTGGGTATTGGTGGGTCCGTCTGCGGCATGGCTTTTACGCCTTGCTCCAGCGGGTGGGCCGTCGTATTCCCTTGCCGGAGAAAGAAATCACCCGCTTCCTTAAGTTCGCCATGGTAGGTACGCTGGGCGCGGCCATCGACTTTAGCCTTTTGAACGTGTTTCACTTCGTGTTCGGGTGGACTAAGTTCTGGGCGAACACCGGCTCCTTTTCCATCGCGGTGTGCAGTAATTTCCTGTGGAACCGGTACTGGACTTTTCCCGAATCGCGTTCGCGGCCGGTACATAAACAGTTGCCGATGTTTTTCGCGGTGTATGTGGTCGGTTATTTCATCAACCAGAGCGTGTTTCTGGGGAGTGATGCCTACCTTTTCAGTCGATTTCTTCCCCCTGCCCTCTCTGTCAACCTGGCTAAAGCGTTAGCCAACCTGGTGGGCTTGTTCTGGAATTTCACTGCGAACCGGTTTTCTACTTACCGGGGGTTGTAGTGGGCATGGGGCGATTGCTCTTCGAGGCGACGGCAGCCCTTAAACAGCACGCGGGTATCGGACGGTACGCGCGCGGTTTGGTCGGCGCGCTGGCCCGTTACTACCCGGACCTGCCGTTGGTGCTGGTAGCGTCGCGGGACGCGCCGGCTCCTCCCAAGGCGTGGCCCTTTCCCCTCCGACGGTGGCCTTTCGGCGAACGGTTGGGCGTTATTCTCTGGCAACGGCTGCGGGTACCCCTCTTTGCCGATATGTTGGTGGGACAGGGTGATCTCTTTCACTCGCCTGATTTTGTGCTGCCCCCCTTACGCCGCACGCCAGGCGTGGTCACCATTCACGACCTGTCCTTTCTCGTGTATCCCCAATACGCGGTGCCTGGGTTAGAGTATTATCTGCGGGGCGCGGTGCCCCGGGCAGTGCGCCGGGCACACGTCGTGCTGGCCGATTCTGAAAACACGCGCCGGGACCTCTTGCGTTTTTGGGATGTCCCTCCGGACAAAGTCCACGTGTTATACCCTGGGTTGGCACCCCACTTTCAGCCTGTCCGGGCATCGGAAATACTGGAAACGGTGCGGGAGCGATACCGGTTGCCGCAACATTTCATCCTCGGTGTCAGTCGTCTGGAGCCCCGCAAGAACTTCCTTGGCCTAATTCAGTCCTTTAACCGGTTTAAGGCGCAGACCGGGTTGCCCCACCACCTGGTGATCGCGGGCGGCAAGGGATGGTTGTACGAGCCTATCTTCGAGGCGGCAGCCCGCTCCCCTTACCGAGAGGCCATTCACTTCCTCGGCTTTGTGCCTGATGCTGATCTGCCCGCGTTGTACACTCTGGCCGACGTGTTCGCCTACCCCTCATTTTACGAGGGCTTTGGGTTTCCCCCTTTGGAGGCCATGGCCTGTGGTACGCCGGTGGTGTGTGCCGATAATTCTTCCCTGCCGGAGGTGGTGGGTGAAGCAGGGGTGTTATTACCTGCGGAGGACGAGGCCGCATGGGCGGACGCGTTGGCCCGCGTGGTGACGGATAAGGCGCTGCGAGAACGGTTAGTCGCCGCGGGATACCGTCAAGCAGCTCGTTTCACGTGGGAAGCGACGGCCCATCGTTTGGTGACGATATATCGGCAGTTTCTGGAGTAAGCCGGCAGGAGGATGTTGAGCGGGCGAGCAGGAAAGACGTGCCCGCTCGCCCGCGTGGATTTAGGCCCGGATCTCCTGTCGCTGGAAGAGGACATAACCCAGCGCGAAGAGCAGAATGGTGACCGCGATCAGGCCGGTCATCTGGGGCCAGATGAGCAACAGGCTCTGGCGGAGCGGGAGGGGGGTTCCCAAAATCGCGCCCGAAAGCTGGATGGGCAGCACCAGGCCCAGGGCGCGCGTCGCCGGATTGAGCAGCGCCAGGGCAATCTCCGAGTACAGTGTGTTGGGCGACAGACGGGAGAGGAAGAGCTGCCACTCCAGCTGGCGGATGAATTCTTCCGGAAAGCCGAAGCGGATGGGCGCGATGATCTGTGCCAGGACGTCGGCCAGCATCCCCCAGAACGCGATGTAAAAGAGCCAGACGGCAATCGATGCCAGCGCGGCCGTGGCCGGCTCGCGGAAAACAATGGAGAAAAGCATAGCAAGGGTCAGCCAGATACCCCCGTAGAAAATGGTGGCCAGCAGAAACCACAGGGCACGGGCCACTTCCTCTCCTCCAGGGCGCACGCCCAAACGCACGATGCCCAGGCCGAAGATGAGCAACCAGATGGCCGTCAGCACCAGGGCTAGGGTGAACAGGTGGGCCAGAAACTTGCCGAAAAGGAGTGCGTCTCGGTAGATGGGCTGAGCCAGCACGCGGGACATGGTGCGGCGGTTGAATTCCCCGTTCACCGTGTCAAACGCGAGCGCGATGGCCACCAGGGGGACCAGAAACCCCAGGAACCCAATAAAGGCCGGCAAGGGCTCCCGGCCAACGGTGAAGAGGCGCAAGTACACAAAGGGATCTTGCTCCACGGTCTCCAGAATGGTTTGGATAGCTCCGAACACCGCGCCTACCGCGGTGAGCGCGATGAGGATCTCAAGGATGTGCATGCGCACGCTGGTGAGGTTATCGGCCATCTCTTTGGCCAGTACGGCCCACATGCCGGTCCAGGGCGAACCCTCCCGACGGCGCTCATGCGGCCTTGCCTGCACGGTCATGGGCCACCTCCTCTGTTTCAAAGTAACGGGCATAAATCTCATCCAGGTTGGGTTCTTCCAGGTCCAGGTTGAGGAGTTCGCCGCCGGCTTCCACGACGGCGCGTGCGGCCTGCGGACGCACGTCTCGTTGTGCGAGCAGTTCGTATGTCATGTCACCCTTGGGTTGGACCTCCACCACGTGGCTGAGCCCGCGCAAGTGGCGGAGGATAGTGTCTGTTTCGCCACGTGCGATGACGCGTACCCGATATCCGCCGCCCAGGACCTGCCGCGCCAGTTCCGGTACCGTGCCCTCCACCACCATGCGCCCTTTGCGGAACAGCCCCACCCGGTCACACACGGCCTGCACCTGGTGCAACAGGTGGGACGCCAACAGAACCGTGATCCCTTCCGCTTTCAAGTCCCGGATGATGTTCAGGAATTCCACAGCGGCAGCGGGGTCCAAGCCCTGGGTAGGCTCGTCCAGGATGACCATCTGTGGGCGTTTGATGAGGAGTTCCGCAACTCCTAAGCGTTGTTTCATACCTCGGGAATAGGTGCCCACCGGTCGGTCGGCTACGTCGGCCAGGCCAATGCGCGTGAGGGCTTCGTCAATCCGACGATACGCCTCCCGGCGGGGGATGCCGTTGAGCTTGGCGATGTAGATCAGGTTCTCACGGGCAGTGAGCTGGTCGTAGAAGCCCACTTGGTCCGGCAGATAGCCCACGCGTGCTTTCACGCTTAAAGGCTGGCGGACCGGGTTGAACCCCAGCACGCGCACTTCCCCTTTCGTCGGCTCGGTAAGCCCTAATAGCATCAGGATGGTGGTCGTCTTGCCCGAACCGTTGGGACCCAGCAAGCCGAAGACCTCCCCCGCTTTGACCCGCAGGTTCAGGTTGTCCACCGCGACAACGCCGTTATAGTGTTTGCTCAGGTTACGGGTTTCCACCACATATTCGGCCATGGCTAGCCTCCTCCCGTCGGGATCCGGCGGGGGCAGGTAGATCCTGCCCCCGCAAGAGAATTACCGACGGCCGAAGCGCATTACGGCAAAGCCGACGACCAGCACGGCCACCGCGATCAAGCCGATGCCTATCATCCCCCAAATGGTGGATGTCAACACGGTGATGCGGAAGTCCGTGGAGTCGGAAACGCCTCCCTCCGCGCTGGCGCGGATGGTCACCATGTAATCTCCCGCGACGGCCTTGTCCGCCGGTCGGATGCGCGCGGTGACTTCGACCTGTTGTCCGGGCGGGATCTCATCGATGCGCTTGGGGTCGAATTCCACCTTCCAGTTGGCCGGTTCGGTGGCGCTCATCTCCACGTTGCGTGCCGGCGCAGAGCCCGTGTTCTGCACAATGACCTTCAAGGGCGTTTCCTGGCCCACGTACGCGTTGGCGGAGAGGCGTCCTTCCGGCGCGGTGACGTTCAGGTCCGCCTGGCCGGTGATCTCCACGGCCAGTTCCACGGTGGCTTCCGCGTCCCCGCCAATGGCGCGCACGGTGATAGGATAGCGCCCGGCCGGTGTGTTGCGAGGCACGCTCACCTCAATGTTCAAGCTCTTGGAGGAGTTGGCATTCACCGGCAAGCTGGTCACTTCCTGGGCGCCGAACGAGGGCTTAAAGGCCACCTGAAACCCTTGCGGAGCCTGCGCTTCCAGGTTGACGGTGATGTCCTCATCGCCGTCGTTCTTGATGGTGCCGTCGAAGCGGAAGTTGGTGCTGGTCGTTCCTCGCAGGACGGGGAGCTCCACGGTGAAGGAGAGCTGGGGCGGCAGCTTTTCCTCCACGGTTAGCTCAATGGGCAACTCCGCAGTCCACTGGTCCGCTCGTCCCAGAACCACAAACTGATAAGTGCCGGGCGTTACGTCTTTGGGCTGTTCCAATCGCAGGTCGACCGACAGGGAGCGGTCCGGTTTGACGTAAATCGCCTTGATAATACGGCCACCGCCACGGAACGTTGCCTTCCATCCCTCCGGCAGCTCTTTCATCTCCAGGTAAACGATGAATGGCGTCTCCCCCCTGTTTTCAATGTCCAGCGACACAGTGACGGTACGGTTGGCTTCCACCACCTGGGCGGGGTATCGGGTGGAGATGCTCAGCGGTGATTCCACGTCTCCCTGAGCTAAGACCGGCATGGCGGTGGTGGTCAGGAGCACCAGTGCAATGAGTAGGGACGCTGCTCGTCGCATGGCTCACCCCTCCCTGCATGGTAAATTTTGGCGAAGGCTCCAGGCCACAAAAAAGGCACCTGAAAGAGGTGCCTACTTCTGCCCAAGATATACGCAACGTCAGCACGGTTCAGGATCTTAGCTTATCCGTGGAAAGAGCACCAAATATTGAGCATGTGTGGGTTTGTGGGCACCCGTCGTGTTCGTGATGGTGCTACACAGCACCGCGAGGCCTTTGGGCCTCAGCAGGAGGACCGGCTCGTTGGGCGCGGCCATAAGGACCGAATAGTCGGCGAGCGTCACTCCGGCCGGGTGGGACACAGTTGTTCTGCCACGCGGTGTCCGGCAGCGATACAGTCGGGGATGCCCACCCCGGAGTACGCGTTGCCCACCAGGTACAGGTGAGGCCATTCCGCCAGACGGGCCTGGATGTGGGCCAGACGGTCTTGGTGGCCGATGACGTACTGGGGCAATGCCCGTTGCCAGCGGAAGATCCAGGTGTGCTCGGGACGGGCCGTGATACCCATAATCGCACGCAGTTCTTCGGTCGCCAGGGCCAGGATGGCTTTATCCGGCAAGGAAACCACCTCATCCGCGCCCGCGCGGCCGAAAAAGCACCGGAACAGCGCGTATCCCGCCGGCGCACGGTGTGGAAACTTGCTGGACGTCCACGTGCAGGCCAGCAGGGCGCGGCCTTCCACGCGTGGAACGACGAACCCGTATCCCTTCAGTGGATGCGGCACGTCATCACGAGGGTAAGCAAGGGAAACGGTAAGGGTAGACGCGTAAGGAATGGCGTCCAGGGTGTGGGCTAGGTCCGGATCCACGGCGTCTATCAGTTGGGCGCTCACGTGGGCCGGCGTAGCGAGGATTACCGCGTGAGCGCTCAGGCGTTCGCCTGTAGCCAGATGCACTTCCCAAGGACCCGTAGCCGTCCCGGCGTGGCGGTCACGGAGGCGAACCTGGGTAACGGGTGTGCCGGCCCGCAGGTGGACGCCCTTAAGGGCAGGGAGGAGGGCTTCTATCATTTGTGTGAGGCCATGACGCAGGGTGACGAAGGGCGTCCAGCGCGCGGTACGGTCTCGCGCTGGCGCGTGTCGGCGTCGGGCCAGGAGGCCGCGCAACAAGCTACCGTGGGCCCGGGTGATCTCCAGCAGCTGGGGATAGGTGGCAGCCACACTGAGCTGCTGGGCGTCCCCCCCGTAAATGCCTGCAAACAGGGGCTCCACTATGCGCTCGAACACCTCTCGCCCCAGATGGGTGCTGACAAATTCGGCCACCGAGATATCCCGCCCGTCGGGATGACGGGTCCAGATCAAGTCCAGGCCGGCCCGCACTTTGCCCGGCCATGAGATCAGGGAGGTGCGAAAGAGGGGCCCCAAGCGGGCCGGGATCATGAGCGTTAAACCTTCTGGGAGGGGATGGAGGCTGCCTCGGGAGTAAATGAAGGAACCGGCATGCTCGCGCGACGTGCCGACAATGTCCTCTGTCAGGCCCAGGGACTGCCACAGGGCAATGCCCGCGGGCTTGTAGGAGAGGATGCTATCCGGTCCGCCTTCTACGATAAAGCCTTTCTCGCGCACCGTGTGAATAACGCCTCCCCATCGAGAGGAGGCATCAACAAGGTAGATGTCCAGGGGCCGTTCGAGTGTGCGTGCGTGGTGTTGCAGGTAGTACGCGGTGGCGAGCCCGCTGATACCGCCCCCTACAATCACCACCGTCCGTGCTGGTGTCGTGTTATGTGCTGGCATGGCGTTTTTGTCCCGCCCTTTGGGAAGTGACGTGTCTCCGTCGGGAGGGAGCCTTCGGCAGAAGGCCCCCACCCGTGTCGGCTCAGGATGTAAAACGGTTATGGGCCAACACCAGCTGGCCCAGCGTCTCGATAAAGGCCGGGTCGTCGTTGAGGGAGGCCGTTCGTTCCAGGTGCACCCCCAGACGTTCCGCGTGTTGGCGTAATTCGATGTCAATGTCGTACAGGATCTCCACGTGATCGCACACGAAGCCGATAGGCACCACCAGCACATGGCGGGCTCCTCGGGCGGCCAGGTCGCTGACCACTTCACTCACATCCGGTCCCAGCCAAGGCACGTTGGAAGCGCCGGCGCTCTGGTACGCGAAGTGCCAACGGGAGAGGCCTACCCGTTGGGCGACCAAAGCCGCGCTTGTGGTCAGTTCTTCGTGGTAGGGGTCTCCTCGCTCAACCACCTTGCGAGGTAGACTGTGGGCCGTGAAAATGACCTCGACATTGGGACGAACGGCCGTGGGGAAACGTTGTAAGGCCTCCTGCACTTTGGCGGCTACCACAGCAATAAACCCGGGGTGATCGCCCCATCGTTCCACGAACTGAACCTCTACCGGTTCGGCGACCCTTTCGAGTGCCTGGTTCAGGGCGCGGCGGTACGCGCCGACACTCATGCGGGAGTAATGAGGCGCCATGGGGATGGCGATAAGTCGTTGGTAGCCCTGGGCAACGATTGTGGGGACCACGTCTCGAATGTAGGGGTGCCAGTGCCTCATGGCGACAAATGTGCGGAAGTGAGGTCCCGCGTGGCGGTGCAGCCACCTTTCCAGCGCACGCGCCTGAGCCTGAGTGTGGTCTAGCAGGGGAGAGCGCCCCCCGATCAGCGCGTAGCGTTCCCGCACTTCGGCGACCAGTTCCGGAGGGGTGGGGCGGCCGCCTCGCACGTCCAGCAAGTAGGGTTCCACGTCGTCCAGGGAAAGGGGGCCGCCATAAGCCAGCAGAAGTACGGCGACAGGCGTCGTTGTAAGGGAAGGTGTGGATTTCTCCCTTGCCGTTACTGTCGTTGTCATGGCTCGGTTGCCTCCTTCCGTGGGTTTGCGTCCGTACGGGCGAGGGGCAGGTGAGGCGTCTTTTGCCCGGGAGGTTCCGTCCGTACAGGACGATAGGCGTGTACCAGCTCTACCACGTATTGCACGTTTTCCACCGGCGTCTGGGGCAGAACCCCATGGCCTAGGTTAAAGATATGACCGGGACGCCCTCCGGCCAGGGCCAGGATGCGGTGCACGTGATGGGCCAGCACATCGCGTGGGGCGAGGAGAGCTACCGGGTCCAGGTTGCCTTGAATAGCCCGGTCATACCCTATCTGGGTCCAAGCCCGGTCCAAGTCAACCCGCCAGTCCACACCGATGACATCGCCCCCCGCTTCCCGCAACAAGGGGAGCATACCCGCCGTGCCGGTGGCAAAGTGAATGCGGGGCACGTCGAGGTCGGCCAGGCCTTCAAAGATGCGGCGAGTGTAAGGCAACGCGTACCGGCGGTAGTCCTGAGGGCTGAGCGCGCCGACCCAGCTGTCGAACAGCTGGATAGCCTGAGCACCCGCGTGAACCTGAGCCCGCAGGTACGCGATGGTGATGTCTGCCAGTTGGGTCATAAGCGTGTCCCACGCGGCGGGATGGCTGTACATAAGGTGTTTGGTGTGAAGGTAGTGTCGGGAACTGCCCCCCTCAATGGCGTACGAGGCGAGGGTGAAGGGCGCGCCTGCGAAGCCGATAAGGGGGATGGAGCCGTTGAGTTCCCGCCGTACCAGGCGAAGGGTTTCCAGGACGTACCCCAGGCTTTCTTCCACCTCCACGGGATGTAAGCGGTCCAGGTCTGCCGGGCTGCGCAGGGGGCGTTCCAGGACGGGGCCCTGTCCTGGAACGAAGCGCAAACCCAGGCCCAGAGCTTCCAGGGGCAGCAGGATGTCCGCGAAGAGGATGAGGGCATCCACGCCCAGACGGGTGGGCAGCAGGGTTACCTGTGCAGCGAGCTCGGGTGTGCGCATCATCTCCAGCAAACCATAGCGTTCCCGCAGGGCCCGATACTCCGGCATGTACCGTCCGGCCTGGCGCATAAACCACACCGGTGTGGTGTCCACCGGACGTCGGCGGCACGCGGCCAGAAAGCGAGATGTGGTGTTCTTGTTCTCAAAACGATGATGAGTGTTCTGTTGTTCGATCATGGTGTGTCTCTCGCGTTCTCTGTAGCCGGTCATCGCTTATCCAAAGTGGCCGTTTCCGCAAGCATCACCGTGGTGAAGCACGGGATTACATGGCGCGAAAGGCGTCGTAGGCCACCTCAATGGTGCGTTCGATAACCGAATCATCGTGGGCCAGGGACATAAAGCCTGCTTCGAACTGGGAGGGCGCGACGTATACCCCGCGAGCGGCCAACGCCCAGAACCAGCGGGCGTAGCGTTGGGTATCGGCCTGTTGTACGTCATCCCAAGAGCGGGGTTGAGGGCCATCCATGAAGAAGAGGCTGAACATGGTGCCGACCTGGGTTTGCACGACGGGTACGCCGGCGGCGTCGGCCGCCTGTTTCAAGCCGGCGGCGAGGCGTTGGGTGCGTTCCAGCAGTGTGGCCCATGTGCCGGGTTCCCGGAGCACATCTAGGGTAGCCAGACCGGCAGCCATCGCGATAGGGTTGCCGGAAAGGGTTCCTGCTTGATACATGGTGCCTACGGGCGCGACGTGTTCCATAATGTCCCGAGGGCCCGCGTACGCACCTACCGGGAGCCCGCCGCCGATAACCTTGCCTAGAGTGGTAATGTCCGGCCGTACACCGTAAAGGGCCTGCGCGCCACCCAGGTGTACTCGGAACCCGGTCATTACTTCGTCAAAGATGAGAAGCGCACCGTAGCGGTCGCACAGGGAGCGTAGGCCCTCCAGGAAGCCCGGCGCAGGCGGGATGACGCCCATATTACCGGCTACCGGTTCCACAATCACCGCGGCGATGGTCTCGGCATGAGCCTGAAAAAGCGTTTCTACAGCTTCCAGGTCGTTGTAGGGGGCTACCAGCGTGTCCTGGGTAGTCCCTTGCGTGACGCCGGGGGAATCGGGCAGGCCCAGCGTGGCCACCCCTGACCCCGCGCGCACAAGAAGGGCATCTACGTGGCCGTGGTAGCAGCCGATGAATTTGATGATCTTGGTGCGGCCGGTGACGGCGCGGGCCAGACGAAGGGCACTCATGGTCGCCTCGGTGCCAGAGTTGACAAAACGGACCATTTCTACCGATGGCACCATCTCGATTACCCGTTCTGCGAGCTCAATCTCGGCCCGAGTAGGGGCCCCGAAGGATGTGCCCCCCTCGGCCGCGCGGCGCACGGCTTCCACCACTCGGGGATGGGCGTGGCCCAGGATCAATGGACCCCACGAGAGCACATAGTCAATGTACCGATTACCGTCCTCGTCCCAGATATACGGTCCTTCCCCGCGGCGAATGAAGAGGGGGGTGCCGCCCACCGCGCGGAAGGCGCGCACCGGGGAATTCACACCGCCGGGGATGAATTGCCGGGCCCGTTCGTAAAGCTGCCGCGAGGTGTCTGTTCGCAACGCAACGGGTGTGGGCCGGTGGGTCTCCTTCATGATGTCCCTCCGTTCGGTGCGTTGGTGTCCAGTTCAAACAGCCGGGTTAGGACCGCTTGATACGTGTCCACATCTCCGTTCAGGGCCAGAGACCGCAGGTTGCGTGCCGGCACCTGCAACAGTTTTTCCACCAGGTAGCGGGACACGAGGTCCGCCACTTCTTCGGGGGCAGTGTCCTTGGGCAGCCGACGCAGGGTGCGGGTGACCACCTCCTGACGCACTGCTTCGGCTTGAGCGTACAGGGCGGCGATCGTGGGGGCCACGCATCGCGTGCGCCACCAGCGCATGAAGTCCGCCACCGCGTGGTAGATGATGGCTTCCGCGGCCGGAATGGCCTGTCGGCGCAGGGTCAGGCCGGCATCCACGATGCGGCGCAGGTCGTCGATGTCGAACAGGCGAACGAAAGGAAGGTCCCCTGCCCGGGGATGGACGTTGCGGGGAACACCGATGTCCACAATGACCAAGGGGGAGGCGTCCTCGCCTCGCGCCCGATGGAGGACGGTGTCGTCAATGAGATGGCCGGGAGCGGCGGTCGCCACAATGACCACCTCGGCCCAACCGAGAGCCACGGGCAAAAGTTCCCAGGGATATGCTCGCGCGTTGACCTCGGCGGCCAGCTGTTTGGCCCGGCTGGCCGTGCGGTTGACCACGGCCAGCCGCGAGATCCCCAAGTCGTGGAGATAGCGGGCCGCGGTGCGGGCCATGGTGCCGGCACCGATAACCAGCACGCGACGTCGGGCCAGTTCAGGCACCTCGTGTTGCAGGAGGTGGACGGCCGCGGAACCGACGGATGCCGGCGCCTGGCCGATGGAAGTCTCGCGACGCACACGCTTGCCCGTGTGGATGGCCTGCTGAAACAGTCGGGACAACAAGGGGCCCGTCGCGCGGGCGCGCTGGGCCAGCTCGTAAGCAGCCACCACCTGTCCCAGGATCTGTGATTCCCCCAGGATCATGGAATCCAGACCCGCGGCCACTCGGCACAGGTGATGTACGGCTTCTTCATCCACCAGGGTGTACACGTGTTCCTGGACCTCCTGCAAGGAAAAGGCCGCGATCTCCCGAGTGACCCGGTTGAACACGCGAGCGCTCTCTTCCGGATGGGCAACGACCGTGTAGACTTCAAAGCGATTACACGTGGACAACACAGCACACTCCGCGGGCGTGCGGCCGTTGCCCGTGGTCAGGCCCTGCAGGATCCGGAAAAGCACCTTTTCCGGCACGGCCAGACGTTCCCGCAAGGCTACCGGCGCAGTCCGGTGATTCATCCCCACCACTGCAATGTGCATCCTTGGTCTCCTCCCCCTTGCCCGACACACGAACTCTGGGAGCGTTATGCCCCCGGCGGTGCCGTGGATGCCCCCGTGACCGCCGCTTGGGCGTTGGGTTCATAGGCGCAAAGCGGATCGGACGCCAGGGGATCGCCCAGGACGGCGTACGCCCGCGCGCGAGAGCCGCCACAGATCCGCCGGTACTCGCACACGCCGCATTTCCCCCGGAACCGGTCCGGGTCTCGCAGGGCTACAAAGAGCGGATGGTGTCGGTACACGGTAACCGGATCATCGGCACGCACGTTGCCCACCACAATGGGAAGAAATCCGGCGGGATAGATTTCCCCGATGTGAGAAATAAACATGATACCCGACCCATCGCGGATGCCGAATCCCCGCCGCAGGGAGGCCAGGGCATTCCGCTGGCCGTTCCCTCGCGCCCGTTCCACCGCGATGCGGCGATAATGGTGGGCTTCCGTGGTCTTGATGGCGAAGGGCGCTTCCTGGCTGAACTCGTACAGCCAGTGGAGTAACTGTTCGGCCTGTTCCGGGGTGATGTCCCCCAACACCTTGCCGCGCCCGGTGGGGACAAGGAAAAAGACACTCCAGCGTTCCACGTCTAGCTCGATGAGCAGGCGGCCGATGTTGGGAATGTCGTCGTACGTTTCGACGCACACTAACGTGTTAATCTGGAGGGGCAGGCCCACCTCCTTGGCCCAGCGGATGGCAGCGATGGTCTGGGCGAAGCTGCCCGGCACCTGCCGGATTGCATCGTGCCGTTCGGCAGTGGACCCGTCGATGCTAACGGACATCATCCAGACACCTACGTCCTTAAACCGGTGAACTACTTCTCGCGTTAACGCGTAGGTGCCGCTGGGGGTAATCGCCGTACGAAAGCCCAGCTCAACGGCGCGCGAGAGCCAGTCGAAGAGGTCCGGCCGCTTCAGAGGGTCCCCGCCGGTGAACACGATGTGAGGCAAAGGGTTCCCAAATGCTCGCAGTTGTTCCAGCAGGCGAAACCCCTCTTCTGTCGTCAGCTCCAAAGGGTGGCGCAAGGGCTGGGCCTCAGCCCGACAGTGACGACAGGCCAAGTCGCACGCTCGGGTTACTTCCCAGTACACCAACAGCGGTGCCTCGTGCACGTTCACTTTCATATCCTGTCCTCCCCTTTGCCGCCCAGGCCGCGTTTATGTGCTCTCCGGTCCGGACGTGTAGATGGCCGTAATGATAGGGGTATCCCGTAAGGTGTAACGCCGCGCCTCGGTGCTGCGAAGATCCTGCACCAGGTCGGAGAACTGGGCGATGTCTTCCATCTCGTAGACCACCACGAATTCTTGGTCTTGCAATCCAAAGGAGTACAAGAGCAATTGCTTGATTTCGGGATATTGATGGCCCACCCGGATGTGTTCGTTCATCATGCCCTGACGTGTGTCCCGACTCAACAGGTACCACGGCGCGGTTTTGACAAAAGGATAAACTACCAGGTAGGTTTTGCGGTCAGGGCTAAAGGGGTCAATCTCCTGTGGGGATTTGCCCCGACTGTAGATGGAAGGCTTCGTGAGCCCCCAGAGGGTGAGGGTGACATCGAGGTACTGCCGCCAGGGCGCGAACGCCTGATGGAACGCGGTGAAAAATTCGGCCACAGCACGGGATTCGGCCGCAGGACGGGCACTCCACAACAGAACATCCGCGTCGGCACGGGCAGGGAAGACCTGATAAAGGTAGCAGTGGGAGGCCACGTTGCTCATGGCCGTCCACCAGGCCTGCAGAGTTTGTTCCCGTGCCTCTGCTGAAAGTTCCCAGTACGACTCCCGAAAGCGCACTAGAGTGAAATGACTCAACGTTCGTTCAGCCACCGTGCTGCCTCCTTTGCGAAATATGTAAGGATTAGATCCGCACCGGCCCGTTTCATGGCCGTGAGGGTTTCGAGAACAATGGTGCGTTCATCGAGCCACCCCTTTTGGGCTGCGGCCTTGACCATGGCGTATTCGCCGCTGACGTTGTACGCGGCCACCGGCACAGGGAAGCGTTCCCGCACGGCGCGAATCACATCCAGGTAAGCGAGCGCCGGCTTGACCATAACAATATCCGCACCTTCCTGGATGTCCAGGGCCACTTCCCGCAGGGCTTCCCGCACGTTGGCCGGGGGCATTTGATATCCCCGGCGGTCGCCGAACTGGGGTGGACTTTCGGCCGCGTCCCGGAAGGGGCCGTAAAAGCCGCTGGCGTACTTGGCCGCGTAGGCCATGATGGGAATGTGGGAGAAGCCCGCGGCATCCAAGGCTTGCCGAATGGCCTGCACCTGACCGTCCATCATGCCGCTGGGCGCCACCATGTCCGCACCGGCGGTCGCGTGGGCCACTGCTACTCGACCGTAAATTTCCAGGGTCTCGTCGTTTACCACCTCACCGTCCCGAATAATCCCACAATGGCCGTGGTCGGTGTACTCACACATGCAAATGTCGGTGATCACCACCAGCTCAGGGGTGACGCGCTTGATGGCTCGTATGGCCTGGGGAATGATGCCCTCTGGGTCGAAGTTTTCCTGGCCGATGGGATCTTTGTGGGCAGGCACGCCAAACAGAATGACGGCGGGGATGCCCAGCTCGCTGATTGTCTCAACCTCGCGCGCCACCTCGTCCACCGAGAGCTGAAATACACCGGGCATGGAGGGTACTTCGCGTCGTACTTGTTGACCATGGACTACAAACAGGGGATAAATAAAGTCATCCACCGACAGGCGTGTTTCCTCCACCATGCGTCGCAGGGTAGACGTACGTCGGAGACGGCGCAGCCGCACGGCGGGAAAAGCTCCCCCGGTAGTGGTGGATTCCGCTTGAACCAGGTTGTTCCGCACGTTCATGGCCGTTCCTCCTTCCGACAGGTAGCACCTTACGGTGTGCCCACTACCGAGCGAATGGCTGCCATGAGCCCTGAGATGGTGTACTCGTCAGCTTCCGCGTGGACGGGCAATCCGGCCGCGCGCGCAGCCCGTGCGGTGATGGGGCCAATGCACACCACGCGCGTTGCCGGGGGAAGGTGCCGTTGTCCTAAAGCCCTGACAAACCCTTCCACCGTGGAAGGACTGGTAAACGCAATGACTTCTACAGGGGGCGGGGGTGTGGCAGGGGGCGCGATGACGGTCCGATATGCGGTTACTTCGTCCACCTGCGCGCCTCGTGCTGTCAGCTGCTCCCGCAAGGTGGGCCGGGCGCGGTCCGCGCGCGCGAGGAGGATACGCTGGCCGGCCACGTCGCCCAGCGCGTCCGCCAGGGCCTCGGCAACGTACGTTTCGGGCATGACGGTGGGGACATGGCCCTTGGCCGCCAGGGCGCGAGCGGTAGCCGGTCCAATGACGGCCACCTGTACGGTATCCGGTACGGAGAGCCCCAGGGCTTCCAGCCGCTCCCACACATAACGCACGCCGTTAGCCGAGGTGAGCACCAGCCAGTCATACGCGCCTTCGGCCAGACGATACAAGGCGGTGTCCAGTGGTTCCCAGCGCTCCGGGGGCAAAATGCGAATGGTAGGGTATATAACCGGTTCCATGCCCGCTTCCCGCACCGCTTGGGCCAGCGCTTCTGCCTGTTCCTCTGCCCGCAAGATAAGCACCCGCGGCCGCGCCGTGCGTTGAGCGGATGGCGTTGACGATGCCCGCGATTGGGCGTTGTGCAGGTGTTCCCGAACCATGTTGGCGAGGCGATGGCCGAGCGCTGCAGCCTCTTGGGGAGGGGCCTCCCCCTGCACGCGAATGGGGTGCCCTTCAGGGGTGATGAACAGCCCCTGAAGGCGCAGGCGGCCGTTGACCTGTTCTGCCAGGGCAGCTATCGGCTGCGCGCATCCTCCTCCCAATCCCTGGAGAAACGCGCGTTCGGCCGTCACCGCCGCACGGGTGTCGGGATCATCCAATGGAACCAGAAGTTCCAGGATAGCGTCATCATCAGCCCGACATTGCACGGCAATAGCCCCTTGCCCCGGTGCCGGCAACATCACCGAGAAGGGTAAGACCTGAGTGACATGTGTTTCCAGGCCCAGGCGTGCTACGCCGGCTCGGGCCAGGATAACGGCATCGTACGGTCCTTCCGGGTCCAGCGCTTTGCGAACGCGCGTGTCTACATTGCCGCGCAGGGGCAGCACGACGGCGTCCGGCCGGGCGAGGCGCACTTGCGCCGCGCGACGGGTGCTGCTGGTGCCGATGGCCGGTCGGGGCGGCAGCGCGTCCAAGGGGCACCCGTGGCGCGAGATCAGGACATCATGGGGGTCATCGCGGGCCAACACCGCGCCAATGGTCAGAGCTTCCGGTTGGGCGGTGGGCAGGTCCTTTAACGAGTGCACGGCGATGTCAATCTCTCTGTGTCGAAGAGCGGCCTCCAGCTCCGCGGTGAACAGCCCCTTGCCCCCAATGTCCGGCAGGGGACGGTGCCGTTCCCGATCGCCGCGAGTGACGATAGGAATGACTTCGACGATCAGGTCCGGCCAGCAGCTCTGTAACCGTTGGGCCACTTGCTCCGTTTGCCAACGGGCGAGGGCACTTCCTCGAGTGCCGATACGTATTTTTCGGACCATGAGCGCCCCAAACTTACATAAAGTTGAGTCAATCTACCAGAAATTATAATGGGCTTTCCCGAAATGCCAAATGATGTGGATCATCTGGTGCACGGGTGGCGGCGGTATCGTTGAACGGTGTAGGGGGTATGACGGGTCTGTTCGGTGAGAGGCGGGGGCGCAGGGTCCCGCGCGGTCACAGGTCCCGGGGGCTTATCCGATGCGCCCCCGCCCGGGACAGCGACAGGACATACAAGGGGGGTAATGGACGAACCAGAGGCGTCGCAGCGCGTTCATCGTTTGTGTTGTCCCGCGAAACTCCAACCTGTCACCTCTATCACCCTAATACATTGAGGAAGTCTCGTCAAATTTACCGAAAACCGGCTGTGGGGGTATCATTGGTGAACACTGCCAGGGTTGTCTTTGCGGTGCGCTGTGTGAAGCGCGTGTGTGTTGGTGGATGCGTGGTGCATCGACGTACGGAATGGTCGGGGGGATGAACTCATGAGGTGGTTAGGGTATCTTGGATTGCTGGGTGGGTTGCTTCTTGCCGCGTGTCAACCCGTTATCCCTCCGCCCACGGCGGTCATGCCGCCTGCGTCCACTTATGAAGCCCTGGCCACGTACTATGCGCCGGTCATCTACCAAGGCGCGGCCTCAGACCAGGACTACATTACCCGGGTGGATTTCGACGGTGATTGGGTGGGAAACAACAACTGGGAAAATCAGCCCTATGGTGACCTTTCGGCGTACGTGTATTACTCGGTGGTAGAAACGGAGACTCACTGGTTTTTGTTCTACAGCCTGTTCCACCCGCGGGATTATACGCCTGAGCCCTGTGAGGTTTCCAACGGGTGTCACGAGAATGACATGGAATCGGTGCAGTTGGTGGTGAGAAAAGACGGTACCTCTTACGGTCAGTTGCAGGCGATGGAAACCCTGGCACACGGCGACATTTACCTTTACACCGCGGACGATCGTGTGGGAGCGGGGTTCTTGCCCGTGACGGGGCCGGTACAGCGGGAAGGGGATCGCCCGGTGGTATACGTGGAAACGTACGGTCATGGTATTTACGGGCACGCGATACCTCTGTCACCGGGGCGGGTGGTGTATCGGGTAGGTCCGAAGGCGCAGCGTCCTGTGGGGATAGACACTCAGGCCACATATCGTTTGTTGTCCATTTATGACACGTTGTGGGCACGCCGGGCGGAGATGGGAGATGGCCGGGCCTTTGATCGGCCCTTTTTCTACGGTCCCAACCTGATTCCGGCGGCCATTGACGGCGACACGTACGGTGTGGATCGGGCCAACACGCCATGGGGGTACGATCAGGCGCGGGGAATGAAGCTTCACCGGGGGGATTGGTTCCTCGACCCTGCTAAAGCACTGGCTTTCCATGCGACGTTCCCACCTCCCTTCTCGCGACGTTACGTGTACAACCCGTACCTGGCGGACTTGGGCCTGCTCTCGCCGAAAGGTTTTTCCACCCGCGGGGTACAGCAATCATCACCGTAAGGTGATGCGTTAGTTGTTCAGAACACGCCTCCGACTGAACTGAAACAACCTCCGGCATGAAGGCATGACGTGTCGCCGGACTCTGCCGCGGGCCCGCTCGGGTCAAGAGACGGCCCGTACACGGGCGGTGAGTTCCATTGGGCTAAACGGCTTCGCCAACACATCATCCACACCCAACTGGCGTGCCTGATGCCGCGATTTTCCCCCGTCCACGCCGGTCAACAGAATCACCCGGGGTTGTCGCTCAGGAGCCATATGCTCTCGAATCTCCCGCGCCACCTGATAGCCATCTTTATTAGGCATTACCACATCCAACAGCACAATATCCGGCTGCAATTGCCGGATCTTCTGCAACGCTTCCTCGCCGTCGGCAGCCACCTCTACCCGATAACCCTCTTGGTGCAATACCTGCGTAATCAGTCGCCTCAACAGGGGCGAGTCGTCCACTACCAGGACCAATTTGCCCGCCATGCGCGCCCTCCTTGGTGTTGTGTGCATGTTGTCCACCGCACAAAGACCCCACGCAACCCGAATTCACCCTTAGCATACGGATAGGCCGGAGAAAATGCAAGGGGATAAAAGTACTATATTTGAGGCGGCAGCACCTCACCCCCGTCCAGGACAGGTATGTCCTATCCCGGTGTTTCTCGAGTTTCAGCGTCCCTTCACTTCCCGGTCAGACACACACTTCGAGCGTTGTCTGGGTTAAGCATGACCGCCGGATGCGCCACCTCCCCTTTCCGCATGCCATCCACCCGCGAGGGAAGAACCGTGCACCTCCCCAGAAACCGTCCCCCCTCACAGGCAGCTATACCGGTTATACCGTCCATCTGCAGTGACAAGTGTAAAAAATCATCAACGCACCGGTAGCACATCTCTCCCGGGTTTCGTGAAATTGTAAACAAATAGGCCTGACTTGGCCTGTTCCAGGTGCCAAGTGTAGATCCTCCTCGAGAGAATTTGACAAATATCCGTTGGTGCTTACCATATGGGTTGACGCCCTTTCTTTAGCACCCGGCGACGGTGTCGGTGCATCCCTTTTACTACCGATTGACCTACCGATCGAGAGCGTTCGGGATAACTATGCTGGCCATTCAGCCTTCACCCCCACCCCTCGCAGATAGACAGAACGAGGAGAATGGCTTAATCCCTTCCCCTTCTCCTGAATTCGGGAGAGGGAGAAAGGATGGGGAGAGGGGTTAGGGCGTAGAGAACACGAATTTCCGAACGTTCTCCTGATGCAGCACTGACCCAGTAAGCTTTATCCCCTGCCTGGAGCAGGTTCACGAGGAGGAGAGATGGACCACTGGTATGTGCTGTACACCAAGCCCAACGCCGAGTACGCCGCCTCTCATTTCCTCTCCCAGAAAGGATACGAAACGTTTCTCCCGGTGGTGAAGTCCCCCCACCCACGGCGTGGTTATGAAACGGTCCCTCTCTTTCCCTCCTACCTGTTTATTCGCTTCGACCCAAACCGCCTGGTGATCAAGGACATTTACCAAACTCCAGGTGTGCGTACGCTGGTTAAGTTTGATAACCGTTTGGCCATTGTTCCCGACATTGTTATTGAGTTCATCCGTAAACGTGTAGAAGCAATTAACGAAGTCGGGGGATTGCCCAATCACAACTTCAAGCCAGGGGATTTGGTTTACATCCGTTCCGGCCCTCTGGCCGGGTTGGAAGCTATTTTCGAAGGCCCCCTGGGGCCTCGCGAGCGTGTCTGGGTACTGGTGTACATCCTGGGAGCGCTAAACCGGGCTGAGGTGCCGGTGGAGGACCTTGAACCCATTGTTAAGGCATATAGCGGGCTTCGACCGAAGAAGAAATTGCCTCGGCGCACGCGCGGGCGCGGCCGCCGTATCCGCAATGCTCCCGACTTTACACCCCAACCCAAATAAATGGTGTGCTCTCCCTTCCTCCTGACGTCACCGGGCAGTCCGTACGATGGGCTGTCCGGTGATGCTTTTTGTGGAAAGGAGACTCCACTTGGGGTAAACTATGGCCATGCTCCGTCTTCGCCTGCGCGCGACACGGTGAGGGGATAAACGCCCCAATAGGGCACGGTGGTTGAATGACACACCACCGGGTGGCTCCTGACACCCACCGGAGGCAAGGGCTTTGTGAGGATGGACAGTTACACGCGAGGGTGGCAAGGCCGGACACGGTGGCGGCGTTATGGATGGTTGCTCGGATGGATGCTGGGTGTGTTGACGGCTTGTGCATCAGGCTTACCCATTCCTTCCTCGGTCACGCCTTATCCCCCGGAAACGCGCCCGGCCGTACGATGGACTTCCTCGCCTTCTCCGACGTGGACGCCTTCACCCACTCCCACAC
>WFWT01000037.1 GCA_015490995.1 Anaerolineae bacterium
CCCTTTGGGACGGGGGGTCCCGGTGGGGGCGGTGGCATGGGAGCGATGGGGTTACCGCATCCCATGCACATCCACGGCCTGCAGTTCCGGGTGATCTCCCGTCAGGCACCGACGAACGCGACCCAGCGGGCTAACTGGGAGACCGTCAAGGACGGTTACGTGGATGAAGGGTGGAAAGATACCGTGCTGGTCATGCCCGGCGAGCGGGTACAGGTCGAAGTGGTGTTTCAGGATTACACGGGGTTATACTTGTACCATTGCCACAACCTGGAGCACGAGGACATGGGTATGATGCGCAATTACCGGGTGGTAGCTCCGTAACGCGGGTGCTCCCGGTCATCCCCTGTCGGAAGGGATGCCTTTGTTCCCTTCCGACAGGGGTATTCTTTTCGCGGTTGACATCACTGTGGCCCCTCGCGTCTGCCACACTGATATAAAGGTAAAGATTAAGATAAGCGGCCGGGTGGAGGAGGAGCCCCCCCTTCCGCCACTTTTCATTATTCGTGGTCAAGTACCAGACACCAACGCCTTGGAGGTGACAATGAGCAAAGCGTGGCTGGCCCGGTGGGTGTCGATTCTCTTTGACAGCGCTACCCTTTCCCTGGCGGTTTTTCCCCTCATTGGGTGGCGTGTGGCGGGTGTGAGAGGCATTGCTTGGGCGTTGGTGGCGCTCCTGATCCTCAGTGGTCTGCCGGGTTTGTACATCTGGTTGGGTGTGCGTCGGGGGTGGGTTAGCGACTGGGAGCTTAGCCGTCGTTCGGATCGTCCACGCTTTATTCTCGTCAGTGTGGCCAGTGACCTGCTCGCGTTGGCCGTTCTTGGGCTGGGGGGTGCTCCGCGGTTAATTTGGCTCCTCGCGTTGATTTATGCATGTCTGGGCGTCATCATGTTTACCATCTCCAACTTTTGGAAGATCAGCCTGCACATGGTGGGCGTGAGCGGTTTTGCGACGCTGCTCACCTATGTTTTCGGCCCTGGGGCCGCCTGGACCTTTTTGGCGCTACCGCTGGTGGGGTGGGCTCGGTGGTATCGCCGGAAGCACACGCCGGCCCAATTGATTGCGGGCGCAGTGGGAGGTACGGTCATTACAGGGGCGGTGTTGTGGCTGGCGGGATAGGGTGTGGCAACGGGCCGGGAATAAGCTCAGGGCTTATCCCGGCCCGTTGCGTTTACGCGTCCTGGTAGCGCAACAGCCGTAGCGCGTTGGCTACGACCACCAGGGTGCTGCCTTCGTGGAACACGATAGCGACGCCGATGCTGGCGAGCCCGAAGACCGCAGCGGGGATGAGGAAGGCGATCACGCCCAATGAGACGCCCAGGTTGATGCGGATGACCCGTCGGGCAAAGCGGCTCAGGCCTACCGCGAAGGGTAACTTCGATAGGTCATCGGCCATCAGGGCGACGTCCGCGGTCTCCAGCGCGACGTCGGTGCCCGCGCCGCCCATGGCGATGCCGACCGTTGCCGTAGCCAGGGCGGGTGCGTCGTTCACGCCGTCGCCCACCATGGCCACGTCACCGTACTGGCCGCGCAGGTCCTGAATTGCCTGGGCCTTGTCCTCGGGCAGCAGGTTGGCCCGGTAGTCGGTTAAGCCCACTTGCTCGGCAATGGCCGCGGCCACCCGCTCGTTGTCTCCGGTAAGCATGACCAGTTTTCGGATGCCCAGCGCTTGCAGGCGTTGCATGGTCGGCCGCGCTTCGGGTCGGGGACGGTCGGCCAGGCCGATGATGCCGAGGAAGGTGTCGCCCACCTTTAAGACCATCGTGGTCTGGCCACGCGCTTCCAGGGCCTCTACCTGTTGTACCACCTCTGAGGGCACCGTGTCTCCCATGGTGGTGAAGAGCCGGAGGTTGCCGATGGCGATTTCCTGGCCGTTTACCCGTGCTCGTAGCCCTCTACCGGTGACCGACTGAAAGTCCTCCACCTCGGGCCAGGATTGCACGCCTGTCTCCTCGGCTTTGCGCAGGACGGCCCGGGCCAGCGGGTGCGTGGATCGGCTTTCCACGGCCGCGGCGAGGGTGAGGACTTGCGTTTCCGTAGCGCCATTGAGCGGGATCACCGTGGTCACTTCGGGTTCGCCGCGGGTAATTGTGCCCGTCTTGTCGAAGGCAATGACCTCCAGCGCGCCCAGGTTCTCCAAGTGCGCGCCACCTTTAATTAACACGCCGTTGCGGGCAGCTTGGGCAATGCCGGAAAGCACGGCCGAGGGGGTGGCCAGCGCGAGGGCACATGGCGACGCGGCGACCAAGATCGTCATCCCCCGCAAGAACGCGTCTGCCCAGGAGAGAATGCCCAGCAACGGCGGCACAAAGATCATCAGGACCGTGCCCACCAGCACCGTGGGCACAAACACCCGGGTGAAGCGGGCGGTGAAGATCTGCGTGGGCGACCGTTGCGCCTGAGCTTCCTCCACCATGCGGATAATGCGGGCCAGTGTGGTGTCCTTGGCCAGTTTGGTCACCCGAATTTCCAGCGTGCCTTCACCGTTCACCGTTCCCGCGAAGACGGTATCGCCCGGTTGTTTCTCCACCGGAATGCTCTCACCGGTGATGGGGCTTTGGTCCACCGCGGAGTGTCCGGCGATGACCTCACCATCGATGGGGATTCGCTCCCCGGGGCGGACGATGACCACGTCCCCGCGCAGGAGTTTTTCTACCGGAATTTCCTCCTCCCGGCCGTCCCGTCGTACACGGGCCGTTTTCGGTGTCAAATGCCCCAGCGCTTCAATGGCGTGACGGGCCCGGTCCATCGCGTAGTGTTCCAGCGCGTGTCCTAGGCTGAAGAGGAAGAGCAACAGGGCACCTTCCTTCCACTCGCCCAGGATTCCCGCGCCAATGGCGGCGACGACCATGAGAAAGTCAATGTCGAAGCGCAAGTGCAAGGCTGCCTTAATACCGTGTTTGGTCGCGTCGTACCCGCCGGTGAGGTAAGCCAACAGGTAAAGCACGAGGGCGACGGTAGGCGGCAGGCCGAAGAAGGTTTCTCCAAAGTAACCGATGGCCAGGAAGACTCCTGAAGCGATACTCAACAGCAGCTTCCAGTGCTGACGCCACCAGGGGAGGGGTTTCTTCTCCTTCTCCACCGTATATCCCAAGCTCTCCACCTGGCGGATAATGGTGTCCAGTGAGGTTTGGGTGGTGTCGAATTCCACCCACATCTTCTCGGCCGCGTAGTTGACCGAGACATCCACGATGCCCGGCTGGCGGCGTAGGATGTGTTCAATGCTCAGCGCGCAGTCCGCGCAGTCCATATCGGTGATGCGCACCGTAGCGTGGCGATATCGGTTGCGGATTTGAGCGCCGGCTTGTTCGACCCAGCGCTGTACCTGGGCCAGGGTGACCACGTCGGCATCAAAGTGCACCCGTAATTGAGCCTGGCCGTTCTGTCGCGTGATGTCCACGTTCAGGATGCCCTTGTGTCGGGCAAGGCTTTCTCGCAACCGGGCCACACACGGATCGCGTTCGTCCTCCACTTCGGGCAGGAGGACGGGAATGTCCAGGTGCAGCACGTTGTCGGCCATTGTTCCCTCCTGATGTTTGTAGTTTGTTGGCGTTCGCTAGCTCGCCATTTCTTTCTCATATGAATAAATGAGCATAAGTCGTATAGATTGTATTTCCGGTGTGCTATCCTGTCAAATCGTCGACGGGGTGTGGTGGGAGGCCGGGGCAAAGCCGGTCACGGCCGATCTCCCGCCATACCCAACCGGTCCGTTAACGGATGTAAGTTTGTCCCTTGGTGAGTGCAACTGTGGAGAATTTGTGTATGTGTGGGCGCGGAGGACTCGGCCAACCTCATCGACACCCCGGCGGCCAGCAAGTTGGGCCTGTACCGGGCCTACTTCTACAGCGAGGACGAAAGCCGCCTGGAGAAGTTCCGACCGTATGGGGTACCATCGCACGAATGGCTGACGTGGGCGGCCGGGCGACTAAGGGGGAAAACGTCAGGAATAGCATTCGCCCAGGAGCGCTAGTGGGCCGGAAAGGCTACTTAATATGTTCCCTGTTTGGCGAGCTGGTTTGCCTGAACCGGTCTTGCTTCTGCGGTCATATGGAAGTAGAATCGGAATAACCGTTCGGGAGGTGGGGGTGGCCCAGGTAGAGCTCCAGGTGCTGGCCGAGGTCCTTCGATCGTACCCGTTCATCGACTTCGCGGTGCTCTTCGGCTCCGCGGCCGAGGGCCGTATGCTCCCCATGAGCGACGTGGACGTGGGCATCTACGTCACGCGCGACCTTTCCCTGGACGAGTTGGGCGGCCTGGTAGTGGCGCTGGAGAAGGCGGTGAAGCGGGATGTGGACGTGGTTATCGTGAACGACCTGCCGCGCACGAACCCGGTGCTGGCGTTTGAAGCCGTGGCGCGGGGGACGCTGCTCTTCGCGCGCGACCGAGAGCGCTACGTGGCCGAGGGCCGCATAGGAGAACCACCCCATGGTGGAAGAACGCCTGAAACGCCTTGAACGTCACATCCGTTTGTTGGAGGAATTTCGCAGCCGCTACACGGCCGAAGCGATCCGCGCGGACGAGCACCTGCAGTGGGCGCTGCGGTACGGCCTGTTCGAGGCCAGCCAAATGGTTATCGCCATTGCCTGCCACGTGGTGAGCGCGCGCAACCTGGGCTCGCCCTCAACGTATGGCGAGTGCATTGACCTGCTGGTGAAGTACGGGTACCTCGACGCCTCCCTGGGCCAGCAAGTGCAGAAGATGATCGGCCTGCGCAACATTCTGGTGCACGAGTACGTGCGCGTGGACGTGAACAGGCTCCTGGGCTACTTAAACCGCCTGGACGATTTTCGGGCGTTCCTCAGGGCGATGGAGCAGCACGTGTGAGGTCGGCTTTATTGTCAGGCATACTGACATGGCCCCAGGCATTTCAGGAAAGCGCAGAGAAGATGTGCTCATTGATAAAGTCGTTGCAAGTGGCCACGGGCGCCCCTCGCGATGCCATTTGTATCTCATGCTGAGCTATCCCACCAAACATGCTGTGTTGACTTTACTGCTCCTGGGAATGCTGATAGC
>WFWT01000038.1 GCA_015490995.1 Anaerolineae bacterium
AAAAACTCCACCACCTCCTGTAACTCCTGCTTCGCCTCCTCCGCCCCAGCCACATCGTCAAACGTCACCGTCGGCTTGTCCCCCACATACAACCGCGCCCGACTCTTCCCAAACGAAAACGCCTGACTATTACCACCCTGCGCCTGACGCATCAGGAAGAAGAAGAACGCTCCGATGAAGAGCAGGGGTAACAGCGTGCTGAGGATAGGCATCCACTGTTCCCACCGGCTGGCCTGAAGCACTTCTACGTTCAGGGCAGCGATGGTGTCCTCCGGGATGTTGAACTCCCGTAAGAGGTTGGCCAGAGACATCTCTGGTTCGTGGTACACCACGACCCGTTGCCCCGTATCCAGCGTGACCAGCCAACGGGTCTCGTCCACTTGAACGCGCTGTACACGGCCTTCTCGTACGGCCTGGACGAAATCGGTAAGTGATAACTCACGGGCAGGGGGGGAGGACTGGCTGATTAAGGTGAAGAGCAAACCGGCAACGGCCGCGAAGATTAAGATGTATAATAACCCGTTACGTGATGTTTGATGGCGCATGGATCACCCACTCACCTAACCTGAAGTGTTGTTACCGACCTCGGCGTTTCTCGCTGTTGGTGATGAGGTCAGCAACCCATTATCTATACGGCGTATCTCTGTTCCCAGTTTAGCACAGTGGGGGGGCCATGTCAACGTTCACCGTGCGCGACCGGCATGACGGAGAAGAGCAGAGAGGAGGGCGATGCTATCTCGTGTTCCTCGAACTTATGGTCGACGGGCCACAATCACGCCGGCCGACTTAGGCACTCGAAAGCGTCGCTCGCGGTGAATAATGTCGGCTATGGCCTGGTGGACTATAGAGATCAGCCGGGAGCGGTCGTCCGGGGAAAGGGGCGTCCCGACCACGTTGTTCACTTCCCCGCTGAGATAGTAGGTTAACGCGTCTTCCGCCGTGGGAAAGCAAAACGCGTTTTCCAGCACGTCTGTAGTGACGTTGCCAAACACCCCCGCAACCATGGAACGCCCGTTGTCGATGGCGAAGTGTTGATGGCGTAATGGACGTGCTTCCCGCCCCAGCGCCTGCAGCGCGGCCGCGTGCAGCGCGTGCAGGCGTGCCAGTGCATCGCGTGTGTTGGTCGCCGCGACGAACCATCCTCCCGGACGCAACACGCGATAAGCTTCACGGAGCGCCCCCTCGATGTCCGACACGAAGAAGAGGACATGGTTTGCAAAGACCACGTCGAAGGTGCGATCTGGGAAGGGAAGGGTTAGCGCATTCGCAACCAAGGGGCGCACAGGCATACTTTGATGAGGGGCATGGGCCAGCATCTCTGGGGAAAGATCCAGGGCAATCACGCGGGCGGTGTGCCGCAGGTAGTAAGGCCAGTACACCCCGGACCCACAACCCACGTCCAGTACCCGCTCGTTCCCGCGCCAAGGTACGTGGTCAACTACCCAAGCGAAAAAGTCGACGTCCCGTTCGGAGAAATGGAGGTGGGTTTTAATTCGGGTGCGTAGGTCGTTCGCTCTCAAGGTAGGCTCGCCCATCGTCCTCCGCTCACGTGAGCACAGCCGAGATGTTCCCTTGAGCACGCCATTGTTCGGTACGCTTCTCACCTTCCTAAGATTGCGTCCAGCGCTTCGCTCACCGAACGGGCTTGGATGACTTCCATGTCCGGAGGGAGAGCCTCTCGCCCGCGCATAAGGGGTGAGCGGGGAACGATGGCCCGGTGAAAGCCCAGTTTAGCCGCCTCCTGGAGACGTCGGGGCAGGTGGGCCACGCTGCGCAGTTCACCGTTTAGGCCCACTTCACCCACGAAAACGACGTCGGCGGGCACAGGCCGTCGGTGTAAGCTGGAGGCGATGGCCATGGCTACGGCCAGGTCCGCGGCCGGTTCATCCACCCGCAAGCCTCCCACCACGTTGACAAACACATCCTGATCGCTCAGGCGCAGACCGGCCCGCGCGGCGAGAACAGCGATGACCAGTAACAGACGGTTGAGGTCCACGCCGTTGACCGTGCGACGTGGTTGGCTGAAGGAAGTGGTAGAAGTTAGCGCCTGAACCTCCACCAGCAGGGGGCGGGTGCCTTCCATGGTGACCGCGATAGCCGATCCCGCCGCGTTGGGCAAACGTTCGGCCAGAAAGGCCTCTGAGGGGTTGGGCACTTCGGCCAGGCCGGTATCCCGCATCTCAAAGATGCCTACTTCGTTGGTGGAGCCGAAGCGGTTTTTCACCGCCCGTAAGATGCGATAGGCGTGGAAGCGTTCCCCCTCAAAGTAGAGCACGGTGTCCACCATGTGCTCCAGAACCCGAGGGCCCGCGATGGTGCCCTCCTTGGTGACGTGCCCCACCAGGAAGAGAGGGATGTGATGGGCCTTGGTGAGGCGGAGCAGGCGAGCTGCACATTCGCGAACCTGGCTGATGTTGCCCGCGGCTGCCGGGAGGGCGTCTGAGTACACGGCTTGGATGGAATCCACCACCACCAGGGCGGGGCGCATGTGGTCGATGTGATGGAGGATGGTCTCCAGGTGAACTTCGGCCAGTACGTGCAGCCTGGGCTCTTGGAGGCCTAAGCGTCGGGCGCGTAGGCTCACCTGTTGGGCACTTTCTTCGCCGGTGACGTACAGCGTCGGCCCTACAGCCTGGGCAATTTCTGCAGCCAGCTGGAGGAGCAGGGTGGACTTCCCGATGCCAGGTTCACCACCTACGAGCACGGCCATGCCCGGCACAATGCCCCCACCCAACACTCGCCGCAGTTCGCCCATTTTCACCGGCAAACGTTGCGCGCTGTCGGTGTCAATCTCGGTCAAGGGCATCGGGGGTGTGGTCTCCACCAAGGGCATTGCAGACCGGTTTTCCCGGCGAGGGTCGCGGGGTATCGTCACCTGTTCAACAATGGTGTCCCATTCCCCACACTGGGGGCACCGGCCATACCATTTAGGATAGGCGGCTCCACATTGTTGGCAGATGTACTCGGTCCGTTGCTTTGCCATAGGCCCCGTCCAGCGGATGTCGATGTGCCCCTCAGCCAGACACGTCTCTTAAAGGTTACCATGTTGTGGAGTAGTCCCAAATTCTGTGTGGCGGGGATGGTCGCCTCGGCATACTCGTCGGTGACTTGCATCCTTATCTCCCCGCGTAACACACGAAACGGGCACGGCATTGCTGCCGTGCCCGTTCTCAGAACCTTAATATGGCAGGTTGGTGGGCAGTCGGGTTACCCGGCCCACTCCTCCTCCCGCTGGACCATGCGCCGGATGACGTCTACGACTTCCGGGTTGGCGAGGGAGGTGGTGTCCCCCACGTCGTGGCCGTTGGAGATGGCTGCCAGGATACGGCGCATGATCTTGCCCGAGCGCGTCTTGGGGAGGTCAGGCACAATGTAAACGTTCTTGGGCCGGGCGATTTTGCCGATTATGGACTCAATGGCTTTGACGATCTCGCGGCGGATTTCTTCACTGGGCTCGAAACCCGGTTTAAGGGAGACGTACACGTCCGGCACGCGGCCTTTGAGCTCATCCATGCGAGGCACCACCGCGGCCTCAGCGACTGCAGGAACGGTCAAGACCGCGGATTCCAGCTCTTTGGTGCCCAGGCGGTGGCCGGCCACGTTAATCACGTCGTCTACCCGGCCCAGGATGCGGAAGTATCCATCCTTGGCCTGGGTGGCGGCATCGCCCGCGAAGTAGGGCCAATCACGCCAGTCTTTGCTGTTGGGGTCCTTGTTGTACTTGGCGTAGTACGTCTTAACCCAGCGGTCGGGATCCCCCCAGATGCCCATGGAAATGCTGGGCCACGGGTTGCGGATGCACAGGTTGCCCGCCTTGCCTGTGCCGGGTGGAATTTCGTTGCCGTGCTCGTCCAGGATGACGGCGTAGATGCCGGGCAAGGCCGGACCAGCACTGCCGGGCTTCATGGGGTGGATGGCCGGAATGGTGGTGCACAGGAAGCCGCCCGTCTCCGTTTGCCACCACGTATCCACGATGACCGCTTTCCCCTTGCCGACCACGTGGTAATACCAGCGCCAGACCTCAGGCTCAATGGGTTCGCCCACTGTGGTCATGTGCTTGAACTGGTAGTTATACCGTTTAGGGGCGTCCGGGTCGGCCTTCCGCAACATGCGGATAGCGGTGGGGGAGGTGTGGAAAATGGTCACATTGAGTTGTTCCGCAATGCGCCAGGCCCGCCCGGCGTCGGGGTATGTGGGAACCCCTTCGTACAGGACACTGGTGGCTGCTACGGCAAGGGGGCCGTACACAATGTATGAATGGCCGGTGATCCAGCCGATATCCGCCATACACCAGTAAACATCCTCGGGGTGGATGTCCTGAATGTTTTTGGATGTCCAGGCCACATAAGCTAGGTATCCCCCTGTGCTGTGGACCTGTCCCTTCGGTTTACCGGTGGTACCGCTGGTGTACATGATAAACAGCGGCGCTTCTGCCGGCATCTTGACCGGTTCCACCCGCGCTCCCCGGTGTTTTTGCAGGAGTTCATCGACGAAGAAGTCCCGCCCTTCTACCATCGGGGCCTGAGAATGGTATTGCTTAGGGTAGCGCCGCCAGACCAGGACCTTTTCCACCTTTTGGCCCATTTCTTCCGCCAGCTGCACGGCTTCATCGGCCTTCTGTTTGTGATCCAGCAGCTGTCCATTGCGGTAGTACGCGTCCATGGTGATGAGGATGCGGCTGCCCGAGTCCGCAATACGCTCCGCACACGCGCGGCCGCTGAAACCCGCGAATACCACCGAGTGAATGATGCCCAGGCGGGCACAGGCCAGCATCGTGATGGGGAGTTCCAACACCATGGGCATGTGAATGGTAACGCGGTCCCCAGTCTGCAAGCCTAGCTCCTGTAGCAGGGCCGCCATCTCATTAACTCGTACGTAGAGCTCCTGATAGGTGAGCGTGATGTGGGGTTCGTCCTCCGGCTCGGGCACGAAGATGAAGGCAGCTTTATTGCGATATTTGGCTAGATGTCGGTCCACGCAGTTGTAACACGCGTTGAGTTTCCCGCCCACAAACCATTTCCAGAAGGGGGGATTGCTGGTATCCAGCGTTGTGTGCCAGTATTGGTACCAGTCGAGAAGGTCCGCGTACTCCTTGAAGCAGTCGGGAAAGTGTTCCTCGCTGAAACGTTCGAAGATGGAACGGTCGGTGAAGTTCGCCTGGGCAATGAATTCCAGCGGGGGGTAGTAATACTCCTCTTCACCCCAGTGGACCGCTACTTCTGCTTCGGTGACCTGCACCCCTGCTTCTTCCTGCACGGCCATGTGTTTTCGTTCATCCGCCATGGCTACGCCCTCCTCTTACTATGTCGTGCTACACCCCACTGCGAGGGGAGACGGCACCATTCAGGCATTAGTTCTCACGACGGACTACAGGGTCCTACCCGCCGGGGTGACCGCAGACACCCTGTTAACGCGCCAGCGGTTTGCCACGTTGCGACAACCTGCTCATCCGGTAACACGGGGGTGAATGTAGTATATGTGCTCCGTCACCCTCCATCAAGCCGCTTCTTTCGCCAATTGGCTATAGACGCGATCCATTCCCCCAACGCGCTGGGGAAACAGCGTCTGATGGCGGTGGGAGGTCTCTCAGCGCGAGTATATGGCTTTATGTCACGGCAAAGGTGTCGATCATGAGTTTGACGTCGTCCCCCAGGGGGTAGAGGACCGGGCAGGTGCAGCCGGCTTCGCAGTACTGTTGCACTTTGCGCCGGACTTCCTCCGGCGTGCCGCTGGCGGTGATCAGTTGGACTACATCATCGGGGACCAATTCCATCGCGCGCTCTATCTGTTCTTCGGTGGCCGGCCAGGTCAACACCCGGTTGATCTCCTCGATCAATTCCTGGTCAACGCCGCTGGCCTTCATGATGTGCGGTTGCTGGCCGAGGTATTGGGTAACCAGTTTACGGGCGTTGTCCAGGGCTTTTTGCCGGTCGTGGTCCACGGAACATACCACCAGTTGAGGACGGTCGATTTCGTCGATGGAGCGTCCTCCGCGCTTGGCACCGATGGCGAGGTGTTCCATGGCCATTTCGTTGTATTGGGGTGATACGAGATAGTTGAGCAGGACGCCGTCCGCAATTTCACCGGCCAGTTCCATCATTTTCATTCCGGTGGCCCCGATGTAAATGGGCACGTTGCGTGGTCCCTTGCGGCCGTAGACCACGTCCAGCATGATGTCTGTCACGTGAACGAACTCGCCGTGGAAGGTGACTCGTTCGCCGTTCAGCAAGCGACGCACGACGGTGACGATTTCACGCATTGCCTTCAGGGGTTTCCGCCGGTTGACGCCCACCTTGCTGGCCAGCGGTTCCCACCATGCCCCAATACCCAGCAAAATCCGGTCAGGCGCGAGGTCATCCAGTGTGAGAAAGGTGCTCGCGATCAGGGCGGGGTTACGCGTCCAGCAGTTGATAACACCGCTGCCCACTTTGATGCGTTCGGTCACCGCGGCATATGCGGCCATGGGCACCACCGCATCGCGTACCAACCGTGATTCCGCCTGCCAAACCGCTTCAAACCCCCGGGACTCCGCGTACTGGACGTACGGGATCGCTTCTGTCCGCAGGTCGTGCTTGTCCTGCATGTAGAGGGCGACTCGTTGTGTCATCGTGGACCTCCGTTTTCTCACACGCGTGCTGAGGACAACTGTGGGGAACAGCCTAGGGCCTGAGTAGCCCCATTGTACCGCCTTTTGGGATGGCCGTCAAAGTATTTGTCAGACAACTGGGGAGACGCTTATAATCCGAACTGGAAGGGTGGGGGGATGAATTTTATGAGGCAGGCCAATGGCGCTTCAGCTCGCGATAGGTGTCCTCCAGCAGTTGAGGAATGGTCCGGGTATCGGCCAACACGGTCATGAAGTTGGCGTCCGCTGCCCAGCGGGGCACGATGTGGAGGTGGACGTGCTCTCTCACACCCGCGCCTGCTTCCGCCCCCAGGTTGAAGCCGACGTTGAACCCGTGCGGTTTCATTACGGCCCGCAACACCCGTAGAGCGGTCTGGGTTATGCGCATTAATTCTAGCAAGGTGGCGTCATCCAGGTCTTCTACGCTGGGTACGTGGGCATAGGGGACAACCAACAGGTGACCGTTGTTGTAGGGATACTTGTTCAGGGTGACGTACACGTGCTCGCCGCGAACGACGATGTGCTCCTGGTCATCCGATCCGGTTACTTTGGCACAGAAGATGCACTCCTGGGGTTTTTCTCCGCGAATGAACTCCAGGCGCCAAGGTGTCCACAGGTGTCGCATGGCGGATCTCTCCCTTTCCAGGGGATATGGTCGGTGGTTCCTGTACGTTCTGTGGGGCATATCACCCGTGTTGAAACGCCCAGGCTGCCCCACATGCCGCAAGGGAGTGTACGGTGAACCCTTGTGGAGGGCAAATTGGACCAGGAGATGACGTCGCGGGGGCGCGAAGGGATATATGTGCGCAACAGGAGGTGAGTTATGCTGTACACGACTTATTATACCCCCGCGCATGTGGCAGAAGCGCTGGATCTCCTGGCGCGTTACGGCGCAGCGGCGCGTATCGTGGCCGGGGGAACGGACCTGCTTCTGGAGTTGGCTCGAGGTGTTCGCAAGGCTCAGGTACTCATTGACATCACGCGAATCCCAGGATTAGACCAGATCACCATAGACCCTGATGGGACCGTCCACCTGGGACCGCTGGTGACGCATAATCATGTGGTCGCGGATGCACGGATGGCTGCAGTGGCGTTCCCCTTGGCGCGCGCGTGCTGGGAGGTAGGCGCGCCTCAGATTCGCAATCGGGGCACTGTGGCGGGCAACTTGATCACCGCTTCGCCCGCGAACGATACCATTACACCTCTCCAGGCGCTGGATGCCCAAGTGGTCCTGGCATCCCGGCGGGGACGGCGGACTGTCCCGCTGGCCGAGTTTTATCGGGGAGTGCGCCAGACCGTGATGGCACCGGACGAGATGCTGGTGGACATCCAATTTCCGGCCCTGGCGCCACACCAACGAGGGACGTTCATTAAATTGGGGTTGCGGCGGGCTCAAGCGATCTCCGTGGTGAACGTGGCGGTAGTACTCACATTTCCTGAATCGCTGACCTCGGATGTTGCGCCGGGCCAGGAGTGGCCGGTGGTGGACGCGCGCATTACCCTGGGGGCGGTGGCCCCGACGATTGTACGGGCCACAGAGGCCGAAGAGTGCTTGCGCGGTGCTCCCTTGACGGACGATCGGGTGGCTCAGGCCGCGGCCGCGGCAGCCGCGGCGGCCCGTCCCATCGACGATGTGCGTGGGTCCGCGGCATATCGACGGGCCATGGTGGCCACATTGGTCCGGCGGGCTTTGGTAGCTGTTCGAGAGGGGGTTGAGCGTCGGGGGTGGCCTCGACGGACGCCGCTGTTGTGGGGGCGCTGGAACGGACGCGTGCCTTACCCGGCGGGCGCGGCTCCTCGGTTCGTCCTCCAGGCAGAGGAGACGGTGGAAACGGTTGTCAACGGTCAACCGGTGGCCCTCCCTGCTGCCGCCGGCCAGACGTTGTTGGACGCCTTACGGGAAGGCGGGCATTTCACCGGTGTGAAGGAAGGGTGTGCCGAGGGGGAATGTGGTGCGTGCACCGTCTGGCTGGACGGTGTGGCCGTCATGAGCTGTCTCGTGCCTGCGGCACGGGCCCAGGGTGCGACAATCGTCACGGTGGAGGGCCTCGCCCGGGACGGGCAACGTCACCCTGTGCAGGAGGCGTTCGTAAGAGCCGGTGCTGTACAGTGCGGTTACTGTACACCGGGGTTCATCATGGCTGCCGCCAAATTGCTGGAAGAGATCCCGCAACCGACCCCGGAGGATGTCCGACAAGCGCTGACAGGTAACTTATGTCGGTGCACAGGATATGTGAAGATTGTGGACGCGGTGGTGGCAGCCGCGCGCTCCCGGGAGAGCAGGTGAGCGAGAGGCCCTCTGCTTTTTCAAGCATAATCTCGTTCAGGAGGGGACGATGCGAGCGGTGGGCAGCAGTATACCTCGTCTTGACGCGTGGCAGAAGGTAACCGGCGAAGCCCCCTTTCCGGGTGACATTTATCTGCCGGACATGTTGCACATGAAAGTGCTCTTTGCGGGGCGGCCCCACGCCCGCATTCGGCACATAGACGTGTCACGGGCAGAGCAAGCGCCTGGTGTGGTGGCCGTCCTCACCGCACGGGATGTCCCGGTGAACGAATATGGACTGATCCTGCCGGATCAGCCGGTGCTGTGTGGCCCCGGTTCGGCCAAAGAGGGAGCGGATGTGGTGCGGTTTGTGGGCGATCAGGTCGCGTTGGTCATTGCGGAGAGCGAGGCGCAGGCGGAGGCGGCCCTTGCTCTCATTGACGTGGACTACGAGGATTTACCTGTGGTGGCCTCGGTGGAGGAGGCGTTACGTCCCGACGCGCCGCGGGTGCACGCCCACAGGGAAAGTAACCTCCTACACGCGTATCGCATCCGGCGCGGGGATATCGAGCGTGGGTTTGAAGCTGCCGATGTCATCGTGGAGGCCACGTTTCGGACCGGCTTTCAAGAACATGCTTATCTCCAGCCAGAAGCTGGAGTCAGTTACGTGGACGAAGATGGGCGGATAGTGGTTATCACTGCAGGCCAGTGGGTTCACGAGGACCGCCAGCAGATTGCTCACGCGTTGGCCCTGCCGGAAGACCGCATTGTGGTGCGGTATGTGGGCATAGGCGGTGCCTTTGGCGGGCGAGAGGACATGAGTGTCCAGATCATTTTGGCCCTGGCTGCTTGGCGCCTGCACCAGCGAGGCATTCGACGACCGGTGAAAATTGTCTGGAGTCGTGAGGAATCCATCATTGGCCATCACAAACGACATGCCATGGTGGCCCGAGCCCGCTGGGGCGCGACGCGGGATGGACGAGTAGTCGCGGCGCAGGTGGACCTGGTCCTGGATGCCGGCGCGTACGCGTACACAAGCACCAAAGTGCTGGGCAACGCGACCCTCACCTGTGTGGGACCTTACGAGATTCCCAACGTGTGGGTGGATGCTCGGGCCGTGTACACAAACAACATTCCCGGCGGTGCCTTTCGGGGCTTTGGCGCGCCGCAGGGTCACTTCGTGGCAGAGAACATGATGAACCGGCTGGCCGAGGCCCTGGGCATGGACCCGGTCGAACTGCGGGAGCGTAACATCCTCCGGGAAGGGTCTATCCTGCCAACCCAAGCCCCGGTGCCCCCAGGCTGTTCCATGCCTGAAGTGTTGACACGCCTGGCCGAAGAGGCCGGATGGCGCCGGGATCCGGAAAAGGGGTGGCAGGCACCTCCCCCGTTACCCCCCGGGGACCCCTGCCAGGATCCAGAACGCCCATGTACCAGCTTAGAGGCGACGCCCGGCCCACGACTGCGGGGACGGGGGCTGGCCATCGCGTATAAGAACGTGGGGTTCTCCTTCGGATTTGTGGACGAGTGCCACGCGACGGTGGAGCTACACGGTGACGCCGCGATTGAGCGGGTGGTGGTGCGTCATGCCGGCGCGGATGTGGGGCAGGGCGCGCACACTGTTATGGCCCAGATGGCAGCCGAGGTCCTTGGCGTCCCCCTGGATAAGATCGAACTCGTTGTATCCGACACCGCAAAGACCGAGAACTCGGGCAGTGCTTCGGCCTCCCGGATGACCTTTATGGCGGGCAACGCCATCCAGCGGGCCGCTCAGGAAGCCTTGCGCCTCTGGCATGAGGAGGAACGGCCCGCCGTAGGGCACTTCCGCTACATCCCGCGGCCCACCACCCCTTATGACCCGGAAACCGGACGTTCTGACCCCAACATTACCTACGGGTATGTGGGCCAGTACGTGGAAGTGGAAGTGGACCCCGAGACGGGACATGTTGCCCTGACGCGCGTGATTAGTGTCAACGACGTGGGTAAAGCCATTAATCCCCAGCTCATTGAAGGCCAGATAGAGGGCGCGGTGTCACAGGCTTTTGGCTGGGCGGTGACAGAGGATTTTCGGGTAGTCGAAGGCCGTCCTCTGACCGATCGGTTAAGTACATACCTCATCCCCACCATATGGGACAGCCCTTTGAATATTCAGTCGGTGATCTTGGAAATTCCTGACCCTCAAGGACCGTTCGGTGCCCGAGGGATGGCAGAAATGCCCTTTATTCCCCTGGCCGCGGCCATTGTAGCGGCCGTCCGGGACGCGATAGGTGTTTGGATTGATGAGCTCCCGCTCACGCCGGAGCGGGTTTGGCGGGCATTGCACCGCCCTGCGGAACGAGAAGGGGGAACGTGACCGGACAGGGGGCGACTCATGCGACGGCAGGTGTGGTGGAAGCGCTTGTGCAAGACGTTAGCGCAACATGTGCCGGGCAACGGGTTACGGGTTCGTCTCTGGCGGGCATGTGGCTTTCACATTGGCCGGGATGTGTACATCGCCGAGGGGCTGATCGTGGTGGAAATTCTGGAAGATTTTTCCGAGAAGCTGGTCATAGGCGATCGGGTATCCATCGCGCCGAGGGTAACGCTCATCACATCTTCGGATGCCAACTGGTCCCGGCTGAATGAAGTTATTCCGCCGGTGCGTGGGCGCATCGTTATTGAGGATGACGCGTGGATCGGGGCAGGGGCTATCATCATGCCCAATGTGACCGTCGGTGAGGGGGCGGTGGTGGGTGCGGGGGCGGTGGTGACCCGGGATGTTCCCCCTTATACCAAAGTGGCGGGCGTGCCCGCCCGGCCGATTGGCACCATTTCCCCACCTCCGGGCGCACGACAAGCTCCCCCCGGGGATGCACCGTTTATCCACCCCACGGCAGAAGTCTCGGCAAGCGCCCACATTGGCCCGCGCACTCGGATCTGGCACCACGCTCAAGTGCGGGAGAAGGCTGTTATTGGTGCTGAGTGCATTATTGGCAAGGGGGTGTACATCGGCGCAGGGGTGCGGGTGGGCCATCGGGTGAAGGTGCAGAACTACGCGTTGGTGTACGAAGGGGTAACGTTAGAGGACGGCGTCTTCGTTGGGCCGCACGCATGTTTGACCAACGACCGTCATCCGCGCGCAGTGACACCGGATGGCACGTTGCAGACAGCGGCAGACTGGGAGATTCAACCCATTCACGTGGGACGAGGAGCTTCTATTGGCGCTCATGCGACGGTCATCGCAGGCGTGACCATAGGTGAATGGGCGATGGTGGCCGCCGGCGCAGTGGTCACCCGGGATGTACCCCCCCACGCGTTGGTTATGGGGGTACCCGCCCGGGTGGTAGGTTTTGTGTGTGCCTGTGGCGCTCGCCTGAAGCTCACGGGGTCTGGAACAGGCATGTGTCCCGCGTGTGGTCGTACTGTAACCGGCTTGGCCGACGATCGACTTGCGTCCCCGATGGATTAATGGGACGTCCAGGTGCCTACCAGGCGCCACATTGAGGGCAGAACGGCCGCGGCGAGGACGATTTTCAGGGCATCTCCGGGCAGAAAAGGCAAGGCGCCTTGCCAGAAGGCAGCTGGCCACCCCACAAACCGCGCCAGCCAGAGTATCCCAAGTGCGTAGATGACCAGATTGCCCAGGGCCATCGCGAGGGTAGCGCGGGACAGATGACGATCCCACCCCCGCTCTGCGAGGTGACCGGTCAGCCAGGCAGCGGCCAGAAAGCCCACCAAGTACCCGCCGGTGGGTCCGAGAAGGTGCATGATACCGCCTGTACCGCCGGCAAACACTGGCCATCCCAGAGCTCCCTGGGTCAGATACAGCAGCACACTCAGGACCCCTCGTGTAGCGCCTAAGCCTGCTCCCACCAACAGGACGGCAAACGTCTGGCCGGTGATGGGAACCGGCGTAAAAGGTAGGGGAATGCGTACCTGTGCACTCGCGGTAATGAGCAGCGTTCCGGTTACGATCAGGGTTATCTCCCGGAAGAGTCCACGGCGGGGGACCAGTACATCGGCCAACACCATGGTTTGGTTCATGGGTGTGCCTCCTTTCGCGCTACTTGGGTTCTACGTCCTTCTCCAGGGTGAGGGAGGTGTTCCCAAACGCGGTGAGGATTTCGTCCACGCGGGCGAGAGCGTGCTCGGCTGCGGCCTGGGCGGCTTCCTGTTTAGACGCTCCTTGCCCGCGGCCGGCCACGACAGGGCCAATGTGTACTTCCACGGTGAATACTTTCGCGTGGTCCGGACCTTCTGAGGCCACGGTGACATACCGGGGCGTAATGTGCAACGTGGCCTGGCTCCACTCCTGAAGTCGGGATTTAGCGTCCTTGTGCAGGGCTTCGTTCACCGCTTGGGGAAGGATGCGGTCGACAAAGGTGAGGATGAACTGCCGCGCGGTTTCCAGCCCCTGATCCAGGTATAACGCGCCCACTAGGGCTTCAAAGGCCGCGCATAAGACAGCTTCCCGCTCCCGGCCGCCACTGCGAACCTCTCCCGCGCCCATAAGTAGGTACTGGCCCAGCCGAATCTCACGGGCAAACGTGGCCAATGTACGCCGGCGCACCAGGTACGATCGCACCGTGGTCAGGTCCCCCTCGCTCATTTCGGGGAAACGGTGATAGAGATACTCGGCCACGATGAAGTCCAGCACGGCGTCCCCCAGGAATTCTAGACGTTCGTTATCCTCCCAGGGAACATCCGGCATTTCGTTAAGGTAGGACCGATGGGTAAGCGCGCGCTGTAGGAGACTTTTATCGTGAAAGACGACCCCTATTTCCTGTTCCAGGGCGTTTATCTGAGTGTAAATGTCTTCCGGCACATGCATGGCGATGTGTTGTCCTGTTCTCCAGGTCCGGTGCTACGGTTGACCTTTCGGGATTGACCGTTGCCGACAGGGGACACACCCACCTTAGAGTATGCCTGTGACGTTTGTGTCACGCCTTGTTCCGACAGGCGTACCCCTTTGCCGGTTCACGGCCGGTCTTTCCGGTATTGTAGTGAAAGAGCAGGGGGGAGGCCAGTTCTGGCCTCCCTTGTCGTAGCTCCCCCTTCTGCGGTTCAGGGCACCTGATAGATCCATCAAATTTGGCATGTGTTCCCAAAAAGGCGCGTTTCGTCACACTTGCAAAATGCTAACGTTACGTCCACGGTTCACTACTGCAAACAATGCCATTATTTGTCGTTTATATGCTCACCTATGGGCCATTGTCTTTTCACCCCCGGTAGGTTAGGCTGGAAGTGAAAGAACGCGAAGACATCGCAGACCCGATAAGAAGGGGGTGGGGAGTAATGAGAAGGTGGTTGTTGGTTGGGGTGCTGGTTATCAGTTTGGTGGTGGGGATAATGCCATTAGGTGGAGGAGTGGAAGCGGTCGGCACCTTCAACGGTGAGGGGGAAGCTGTTCAGCTGGTTGTCAAGCTTAAGGAATGGTCGACGGTGCAGGTCGAGCGGCTCACTTCGCCGGCGTTGGGCGTGGATGTGCGTCCGGTGCGTCTCATTCCGCAATTGAATGTACTGGTTGTGCGGGTGCCGGCCGACCAGGTGGAGGCGGCACTACGCTACTTCCGCGGGTTGCCGGATGTGGTGTACGCGGAGGTGGACCCAATTGCCCGTGTGACTTATGTGCCTAATGATCCCTTCTACGCTACCAATCAGTATGGGCCGCAGCTCATCGGTGTGGAACAAGCGTGGGAGATCACCCAGGGCGATCCAGACGTGCTGGTGGCGGTGGTAGACACGGGCGCGGATTTTGACCATCCCGACCTGGCGGGAAAGCTGGTCCCCGGATGGGACTTTGTGAACAATGATGCGGACCCCTCGGATGATAATGGTCACGGCACGCATGTCGCGGGCATCATCGCGGCGGCGACGGACAACGGGGTCGGTATCGCCGGGGTAGGATTTAACACTCGGGTGCTGGTGGTAAAGGTGCTCAATGAACGGGGAAGCGGTTTTTACAGCACCATTGCTCAGGGAATTGTGTACGCGGTGGATGAGGGCGCGCGGGTGATTAACCTGAGTCTGCGGGGCACACTGCCTTCCAATGTGTTGGCCGACGCAGTGAACTACGCCGTTCGTCGGGGCGTGCTGGTGGTGGCCGCCGCGGGGAACGATGGACAAAGCGCTCCTGTGTATCCCGCGGCGTATCCTGACGTGCTGGCAGTGGCTGCCACCGATTGGAACGATGAGCGGTGGAGCCTCTCTAACTTCGGCGATTATGTAGACCTCGCTGCTCCGGGAGTGGCTATCTTGAGCACGGACTGGACGGGCGGCGTTGGCCCGTACGCCATGCGCAGCGGTACTTCCATGGCCGCTCCTCATGTTGCCGGTGTGGCCGCCCTGATGTTGGCGGTGAACCCGGCCCTCACCGCTGAGGCGGTAACCGAACTGTTGACCTCCACCGCTCGGGATCTGGGTGCGCCGGGATGGGATCCGTACTACGGTTACGGTCGGGTGGACGCGGCGCGAGCCGTCCAGGCCGCGTGGAACGCGGCGCGGACCCAGGAGTTGGCCACGGTGGGAGACCGCGTGTGGCGGGATGACAACGCGAACGGGTTGCAGGACGCCGGAGAAGAAGGCGTGGCCGGTGTGAGGGTCACCCTTTACCGCAGTGATGGCACACCCGTTGCCACCGTGACCACGGATGCCAGCGGTGCTTACCAGTTCACAGATGTGGAAGCCGGCGAGTATTACCTGGAAGTCACCTTGCCGACCGGATATGCCTTTACCCTGGCCAATCAAGGCGCCGATGACACCAAGGACAGCGATGTGGACCCCGCAACGGGGCGCACGCCGGTGTTCACCTTGAATCCGGGGGATGTGGTGACCGCCTGGGATGTCGGGCTGTTGCCTACCGGTCGCCTGAGTGGGCTGGTATGGCTGGACGTGAACGGTAACGGCGTGCATGATCCTGCCGAGAACATGCCGCTGGTCGAGGTGCCCGTTCAGGTGACGGGGACCACGTTGACCGGCATGGTGGTGGAACGGGTGACAACCACGGGCACGGACGGACGTTACGTTGTAGATGAGTTGCCCCCCGGCACTTACACCGTTGAAGTTCCATACCAGTACGGCGGATACGTGGTGACTACGGCCAGGGCACAGACGATAATGCTCACCCCTACACTTTTGACCTTCGACGCAGTGAATTTCGGTTACATCGCGCCAACGGTGGTGACGCTGCGCACCTTCAACGCGACGACAGACTCGGGTTTGGTGGTACTGCGTTGGGAAGTGGCCCTGGATAACGGTGATGTGCCCGGTTTCTTCGTGTGGCGCTCGGGGCAGGATGGGGAGATGAGGCGCTTAACGCCTACCCCGCTCCTGCCCGAATGGGAGAACGGCCGAGTGGCCAGGTACCGGTTTGTCGACACAACGGTGCAGCCAGGAGAAACGTACACGTACCGTCTGGACACCGTGGATGGTCAGACCTTTGGGCCATGGCAGGTGACCTTACCTCTGACGGTGAATCATTCGCCGACGTTACGTGTGTTCCTGCCTCTGATGAGCGGTCGGTAAAGCGGGCATGCCCTTACACGGTGATAAGGGAAGCTGATAACGGACAACGTCGGACACAATGAACTGTGTCCGACGTTGTCGTGTTTTAGACGGATGGCCGTAAGTCGGTTTTTTTATTGGGGAGTAGGGGTGGGTGTGGGTGCCGGCGTGTATGTTGGTGTCGGGTAAGCCAGCTCCAGCTCGGTGGCCAGGGACACGCCTGCGGGGCTGTTGCCCACTATCGTCCTGCCCCATTCGCCCAGGTTCACCTGGCTGTACATTTGACTTTGTTGCATGGTGCGCCACGCGGTCCACGGCACGGCCACGCCGACCAGCCAGAGGACCAGCACGGCCAAAAGGGCCAGGCGGCGCCGGGTACCTCGGTCGAGCCGTCGGAGCCAGCCAAACCATTCACGGCGTTCCCGCTGCGGGATCTGACGGGCCAGTGCCGGTACCTGGAACTGGGACGTGGTAGCCGGGCCTACAGGGCGTTCGCTTACCAAGCGGGCAGCAGTCAAGCGGGCTATGTTCATGCCCAGGCGAGGGTGTCGGGAAACGAGGTTATCCAGTTCGATAGCTGGCAGGAGCCAGCAAGTCGTGGGTTCAACGGCCACGGCCGCAGTGAGGCGGTTTTCTCCGGCCAAGGCTTCCTCTTCGCCGAAGAACTCCAGGGCACGGGCCCTGTACAGCTCGACGGCGGTGCCGCTTTCCAGCCGGCGTATGCTGACCTCCCCTTCCCCCACGATGAAGAGAGCGGTGGCCGGCTCGCCTGGCTCGTAAATGACCGCGTTGGCGTCATATTGTACCACCTGGAGGTGCTGGAGAATGTCTGCCAGGTCGCTTTCCGCGAGCCCTTCAAACAGGGGCACCTGGCTCAGGGTGCTCAAAGAGGGGGGCGTCGCTTGCGGACGGGCCCGTCGGATCAAGGCCCGGGTGATTGCCATTGCCACGGCCGGACGCTCGTTCATTACCGCTTCCAGGGCTTCCCGCCGCAGTTCCCACAGCGAGACTTCGGTTAGCGCGCGGGCCGTCACGCCGTACGGGCGCTGTGCCAGAAGGCTCAACTCCCCGGTGAAGGATCCGGGGCGCAGCACGGCCAGGGACACGCCGCGCGCGTCCACGATCTCCACCTCGCCGGCATGGACAACGTAAAGAGCGTTCGCGGTGTCCTCAGCTTGAAACAACAGCGTCCCGGCCGTTGCGGTCTTCAACGTCATGCGCTGGGCAAGGGCTCGCAGGTCCTCCTCGCTTAGATCGCTGAGGAAGGGAATGTTACGCAAGTACGCTATAAGGGTTTCCGGTGTCTCGTTCACGGGTGTGCCTCCCAGTTTGCTCGGTCCCCGACGTTAGATGACCGGCCCTCATCTTAATCAATCCTCACGGGGTGTCAAGCGAGCACGGGATCACCGCGGCAGGCGGCGGGTGTGTCGAGATGAGGTGATGGCCGGTGTGAGCTTTTCCTCCTGCAGAAGGCGTTCCAGGTAGGCCTTTTCTTCGTCCGGAGAGTGAATGTCCCCATCCAGCCAGGCATCCCGCAGTCGGCGTAAAATGCGGCCGTAGAGGGGGCCAGGCTTCAGGCCCACCACTTCCCGCAGGTAGGTGCCGTCAATGGTGGGTTTCACGTGCCGCCACCGTTGCATGTACGCGGTGTATCGTTCCCAGATTCGTGTGTCATCTTCAGCCACTGCTACCACCCAGAAGGCGGCGGGATGTCGTTTGTCCATGAGCCGCACGACCTGGCTGGGTCGCGTGGTCGGCGCGCGGAGGAGCTCCCGATGTTCACGGAGGGCGTGGGTGTCCTCCAGCACGCGTCGGGTTTCACGGTTGAATTGTAACCGTTCACTTACCGCGCGCAGGTCGGACGAAGGGAGGTCGTACAGCCAGAGGGCCCAGTACAGTATGGGCACGTCGGTCGAGGGTGGATATCGATCGCGGGCTTCTCGCAGCCGACGGAAGCGTGTGGCCACCTGCTCCGAATATGTCAGCGCGGGGTGAATGTAAGGCAGAACGCCCAGATCGTGTAGGCGCTGTAAGGCACGTTCCGGTTCGGCCTCCTGAAAGATCAGGAACAGTTCGTGGGCAATGCGAGGACCGGAGACGCGTGCCAGCAGGTCACGGGCGTCCGCGATCAGCTCTTCAGTGCGGGGTTCGATGCGAAAGCCGAACCGCTGCTCAAAACGTACGGCCCGGAGGATACGCGTGGGGTCTTCCACGAAGGAAAGGGAGTGGAGCACTCTAATGAGACCTCGTTGTAGGTCCTCCAGGCCTCCGTAGAAGTCCAGCAGCTCCCCCCAGTGATCGCCGTCGAGGCGAATGGCCAGCGTGTTGATTGTAAAGTCCCGTCGGTGAAGATCCTGTTTGATAGAGCTCCGTTCAACGGTGGGAAGCGCGGTGGGGTGCTCGTAAAACTCCGTTCGGGCCGTGACCAGGTCAAGGCTAGTGGGCAGTCCCTCCCCCTGGACGATGACGTCCTCCGTGGGGAGGATCCACTTGGCGGTGCCGAAGCGACGGTGAGAGCGGACACGGCCGCCGTACTTGCGGGCCAAGTGTTGGGCCAGCGCGATGGCATCCCCTTCGACGACCAGGTCTACATCCCAGTTGCGAACACCGAGCAGCAGATCGCGCACGAACCCACCGACTGCGTAAAGGGGCATGCCCAGTGTTGCCGCTTCTTGGCTTACCAGCCGTAGTAAGGTGAGCAAGGCAGGGGGCAATGCGGCTTCCAGCCGTTGGGCGATCTCCGCGCGACGATCCACGTCGGAGGGGTGCCCCCACAGCTTAATCAGGTCCGTACGGGTGACAATGCCGATAATCCGGCCCTGGGCGTCCACTACCGGAATCTGGCCCCATCCGCTGCGCATCATGATTTCCTGCACCCGTTCTACCGAGTCCTCAGGCCGTACTGTGTATTCTCCCACGTGCATGATGCGGTGTACGGGCGCATCACCCAGCCCGTGATGGAGGGCTCGGTCTACCTGGCGGCGGGTGACCAGTCCGAGTAATCGGCCGGTTTGGGGATCCACCACAGGATATCCTTCAAAGCCGAAACGACGCATGTCCGCGTCGACGTCACGGGCGGGCATGTCGGGTGGGACGGTGCGCACGCTGTGAGACATGATGTCCGCCACCCTCAGGGGAGGACGGGTGTGTTGTTTGAGCAGGCGAACGACGTGTTCTTTTAGCGTGGTGAGGTCTCCCTCGTGGATAAGGGCGGCTGCCGCGCGCGGGTGCCCACCGCCACCTAGGGCTGAGGCGATGGCGGCCACGTCGATGGCATCCGTTTGACTGCGGGCGATGAGTTGCACCCGGTGATCCTGTCCGATGAGCAGCACCAGGGCCGAGGGGTCGTACACTTCCTGAAGCTTGTGGGCCAGGGTGGACAGTTCGTCCACCATGTCCGGGGCGGCTACCGCAGCGATGACCACCGTGTGACCGTGAATGTCCAGCACCTCGGCCGCTGTCAGGAGGCGGCGGAAGAGAGCTTGCTGCTCCTCGCTCAAGGGGTGGTGGAGAAATCGTTCCACAACGTCAAGACTGGCCCCCCGTTCCAGCAACCAGGCAGCCGCGCGCAGGTCCCGGGGTGTGGTTCGGGAGTAGAGAAGGGATCCGGTGTCCTCGTAAATGCCCAGCATCAGCAAGGTGGCTTCGATAGGGGTGAGGGGCAGATGACGTTGGGCCAGCTGTTCTACCAGCCAAGTCGTGGTAGCACCCAGCGGTTCTCCCATGAACGTCCAGTGCGCGGGCAGGTCAGCTCGCGGGGGGTGGTGATCAATGACCAGTACGGGCGTGGTAGGGGTAACTCCCCGGGGAGGTTGAAATGATTGGCTATCCACCACAATCACCCGCTGGACGCGCGTGCGGGTCCATTCCTCGGGGCGCACAAACGGCAGCGCGTCCCGGTACAGGCGGAGGAACCCCTGTACATTGCGGTTCAGGTGGCGGGGAAGTATAGGGATAGCGGCTGGGTACAGCTTTTGGGCGGCCAGCATACTGGCCACGGCATCGAAGTCCGCGTGTTCGTGGGTGACGATGATCTCGCAAGAGGACGCCGACGCACGGTCGCGGGTATCGGGTGTGACTTGGGCCAACGGTTTACCTCCCCGACAGCAACGTGCCTGACATGACCACGCACATTTCGTCTGCCATTTTGACTCAGGTTGGCATATCGGGCAAACAGCTGGCGTTTCTGCACAGGGGCCGCCCTTACGTCTGGAGACAGCAGGGGGGACGTGGGGGGGATTTAAGCAAGGACGATGGACGATGGAGGCCTTCCGTCCCTATGCCGGATCACATACCCGGTGAAATCATGCAGGCAGGTGCCGGGAGGTGTGTGAAGTATAATGGCCTATAGGAAAGGGCGATAGACGATGGACGGTGGAGAGCCTGACGAGACGCCTGACAGAAGGGCAGGGGACACGTATGCGGGTGGAACGGCGGACGTTGGCTACGGCTGAAGGTCACATTCTGGTACATAATGTAGTGGACGCGACGGGGCGGCGAGTGGTGCGCAAAGGCACACGGTTAGACCGGCAGACGCTCCGGAAGCTGGCCGCGCTGGGCATGACTGAGGTGATGGTTGCGGTACTGGATGCCGACGACGTCCATGAGGACGAAGCAGCACGGGTCCTCGCGGAAGCGTTGTTGACTCCAGAACTGTTCATTACCTGGGGGGTTGGGGGGCGGGCTAACTTGCACAGTGAGGTGTTAGGCGTGGTCTACGTTGACGGTGCCAGGGTACGTGATCTGAATCTCTTGCCCGGCATCACATTGGCCACTGTGCCCCCGTATACCGTGGTGCGTCCTGAAGAGCATCGAGGCCTGGTGGCGACGCTGAAGATCATCCCCTTTGCCGTGCCCCGTCGGCGGGTGGAAGCAGCCAGGGACATTATCTCCGCATCTTCAAGCGTGATCCAGGTTCGGCCCCTTCGTGCCGCCCGGGTGGCGTTGTTGCTTACCGGACATCCGTCTGCGTTGCCTCGGCTACGGGCACAGTTTGAACCCCCTACCCGTCGGCGATTGGAACGCTTGGGCAGTGTGCTGGCAACGGTCTTGGAGGTCGAACAACAGGAAGAGATCATCGCCCGGCATGTGGATCGTCTCCTGCGGGATCACGAGCTTCTTATTATCAGCGGACAAACATCGGTCATGGACCAGGAGGACCTGACGTTGCGGGCGTTGCGGCGGGTGGGGGCGGAGGTGACCGTTCACGGCGCGCCGGTGGATCCGGGCAATTTGCTGGCTCTGGCGTACCGGGATGAACGGGCCATCCTGTGTGCGCCTGGATGTGCGCGCAGCCCGGCACGCAATGTGGTCGATCTCGTGCTGCCCCGATTGCTGGTAGGGGAACGGCTGACCCAAGTGTCTCTGGCCGAGTTAGGCGTGGGAGGGTTGTTGCACCGCTGAGATAGGCCGGTGCAGACGGTGGCCGTCAGGTTGCGGTTGAGGGATCTTCGGTAGGAAGCGTGGCTAAAGCGCGTTCACTGACCCTGCGGATAAGGCTGCGTGGGTAGCCGAGGGCAGCGGAGTGTGGGTCATGCGCTGCGTGACGTAAGGCCTGCTGGTACATGCGACGGGCGCGCATGGGGTCGCCTAATCGTCGCCAGATGTTGCCCAATTCCAGGTACGCCGCGGCCAGGGTGGGTTCCAGGTAGAGGGCGCGTTCATACGCTTGCCGGGCTTGAGCCCACGCCTCGCGCAGTTGGTGGATCCGACCCAGCCAGAAATAGGCCCGGAAGTCAAGGGGATGCCGGTTCAGCCACCGGATGAGATGGGCTTCGGCTTCGTCCAGATGGCCTGTCTGAAACGCGTGGAGGGCACGCTCGATGTCCGGCGTGGAGGAGCGCTGTGCCGAGGAGGACGAGGGTGATGGCCTAGATGGCATCGACCGACGTCGAGAGGGGGGCGTTCGGGTCGGGAGGTGGGGACGGTAAATGATAACGGCATCAACCCGTTCAGGGGTGAAGATTTCCCTGGCTAGGTAACCCACCACTTCATCGACGTAGAGCACCCCATCCGGCGGCAGGACACGGTGTAACTGTCGGAGGATGGCACGGCCGACGCGCTCGGGAAAGTACATGAGGACGTTTGTACACATGACCACGTCCGGTGACACGGGCGGGGGGATACCCCGTGTTAAGTCCAGGAGGTTGTACAGGACGAAACGGACCAGCGCGCGCACGGCAGGTGTGGGTTCGACGCGGCCGTCTGGATGGTGGACCAGGTATCGCTCCTTCCAGCGGCGGGGGAGTTGGCGTGCGGCCCGTGCGTCGTACAGGCCTTGCCGGGCGCGGGCAAGGGCCTCCTGGTTGATGTCGCTGCCCACCACGGTGACGGGACGTTCTGCGGGTACGTGACTTTCCAGCGCGGCCATGGCCAGCGTGTAGGCTTCCTCACCCGTGGCGGTGGCGGTACTCCACAGCTGGATCGGACGATCTGCGGGACGGGTAGCGTGCAATTGGGGCAAGAGGTGCCGGCTCAGAGCCTGGTAAAAGGCCGGATGACGGTAAAACCACGTTTCGGTGACGGTTACAAGGTCTGTAAGACGTTGCCATTCGGAAGGGTCTTGTTCCAGAAGTTCCCAGTACTCGGCATAGGAAGATACCCCGCGTGCCTGCATGCGTCGTTGGAGGGCAAAGTGCAGACGTTGCCTCTGGTGTTCCCGGTGTTCGATGCCGGTACGTCGAGCGAGGGCCTCCGCGAAGCGTTGTAACCACTCTTTTTCCGCACCTGTGCTCATGGTGTATCTCCTTATCGGGTGCGCCTGTCAGGGCCTCCGTTAAGGGTTCGGTTTTTCGGTAGGGTTTATGATGTACTGGCGAACGCGTTCCACCAAGTGCTGAGGGATATCTTGGGCCGGCAGGATGACATGGTGCGCTTGCCGTTTGATGACCGCGCGGGGCATGCTACCGATGGGCGCCTCAGACGGGTCTTGTACAATGACGTACCCCCCGGCGTGGCGGATGCGCAAAGCCCCTTCGGCGCCGTCATCCCCCATGCCGGAAAGCACCACAGCAATGGCCCATGGTCCAAAGGCCGTCGCCGCGGACGAAAACAGGACATCCGCGGAGGGACGGACGGTATCGGAAGAGGCGATAGCTATCGTGTGCACACGATAACGGGTTACTGTGAGATGATAATTGTCCGGTGCCAGGTAAATAGTGCCTGCCCGCAAAGGCATGTTGTGCTCTGCAATGGTTACGTGCAAGGGGGTAACTTCCTGTAGCCATCGTTGGGTCTCCTGGATCATGCCGGTGACAATGTGCTGTACCACCGCGATGGGCGCGGGGAAGGTGGCGGGCAAAGCGGCAAAGATTTTACGGAGGATAGGGGGGCCACCGGTAGAAGCGGCGATGACCACGATCGGAAAGGGTGGCTGTGTTAGTGCCGTGGTAGCCGAGCCTCGAGATGTTGGACGTTCGTTCCGGAATCTCGGTGCCTGCGAGGCCACATGTCGGATGTAATGCACCAGTTCGTCCATGTGTTCTGGCCGCAGTCCTTTTTTCGGGATGACCAAACTAGCACCGGCCTGGCGCATAACGCGTTCCACCTCTGCCACGTCCAGCGAGGTCACGGCGATCACCGGTATGCCCATTTGCCGCGTGAGGCGAGCGCACACCTCTTCCCCTTCCATGTCGGGCAACACGATGTCCAACACAACAACGTGTGGGCGGTGGGTGGCGGCCAGGGAGAGGGCCTCTTCCCCTGTGCCGGCCAGGCCCACCAGTTGAATGTCCTTGTAACGATGTAGGTTCTCCCGAAAGTACTTCTGGGCCAAGCGGGAGTCGTCCACCACCAGCACCCGGATGACCGGGGGTCTCGTTGTGTTCGATGATGTCGACATCATTGTGTTCCTCCCGTTTATCCGGTGTGGATGAAGTGTGGCAAGGTGCTCCTATGTTGGGTTGAAGCGTCCTCAAGGCGAGTGGTTGATTTCCGCCGGTGGGCCTGATACAGGCGTGAAGGTGGTCGTCTGTGTCGATGAGTTACAGTGTACGTGGGAGGCGATGGGCAGGGTAAAGGCGAAGATGCTCCCCCTCTCCGGGTGAGGTTCCGCCCAGAACGATCCACCGTGCCCTGCAATAAGTTGCTGTACGATGAACAAGCCCAGACCGGTGCCCTGTTGTGGTCGTGTGATGTCCTTGCTCTTGACAAACGGGTGACCGATCGCGTGAAAGTCCTGCCAGGTGAGGCCGGGGCCAGTATCCTGAACCTGCACGCTCACCTCCGTTTCCGATACTTCAACCTCGATAGTAATCCGTCCCCCTGCCGGAGTGTACTTGATGGCATTACCCAGCAAGTTGTACAGGACCTGGCGGATATGAAAGGGAGCCGCGTGCACGGTTACAGGTGTGGTAGGAATGGCTAGATGGACGGTCACGCGCTGGCGCTGGGCCAGGCTGTCCATTTCCACCGCCACTTCTTGGATCAGCCGGACCAGGTCCAGGCGCTCGCGAGGGATGCCTTTACCAAATGGGCGTTCCTCCTGCATCGCCTGACGAATGAGGTGGTGTAGCGTGGTGACGCTGTAATGCATGTGTTCGAGGGCTTGACGTTGTTCCGCCGTTAGCGGACCGAGGTCCCCGCGCAGTAACATGGCACAATAGCCCAAGAGGCTGGTCAGAGGCGTTTGGGCGTCGTGGAACAGGAGCTGGCGGGTGGTTAATGCAAGGGGCCCTTGGTCAACGTGAAGGGACATGGTACGACCGATGAGAAGGACGTGATGGTCTCGGGATAACGGGGTGAGTGCTCGGATGGCCCACTGTACCAGGTGCTCTTCCTTGTACGGCCCGCTGACAAACATGATGTGGGCACGCTGTAGCACCCGGTGTACGTAGCGTTGAAGCCAGGGGCACCGTTCCCATAGACCGTGTGGTGCGACGTCTGGACTAAGGTGAAACTCGGAAAAGGCGCCGGCATTGGCCAAGACCACCTGTTCCGGTGTCATGACCGTAACCCATTCTTCCAGGCTGTCGATTACCATCTGCCAGAAGGCAGGTGGACATGCTTGGCGGTTCATTAGAGTACCCTTTCAATGGTTTCCAATAATGTGCCCTGTTGGAAGTCCTGTTTTGTCAGGTACGCGCTGGCCCCCGCTTCCAGGCCGGCTTGAATTGTGGAAGGATCGGCGTCGGCGGAGAGGATGACCACGGGTATGTGCTGCCAGCGGGGGTGGCTTTTTACACGACGGGTCAACGTAATGCCATCCATGCCGGGCATTCGGACATCGGTAAGGATGACATCCACCTGTTCGGTGTGTTCAAGGGTGTGCAGGGCTTCTTCGCCGCTGGCTACGGCGGTCACCCGGTATCCAGCGGCGGTCAGCACGCTGCGCAGGAGCTCGCGTGTGAGGAAGACGTCATCTACAACCAGAACATGGGGGGCAGGGCGAGTAGTGAGTGTGCTTTCCGGCGTTCCTCCAGCTGTGACCGCGACCTGGGCGGTGGGGGTTTCCAGCAGGGTATCGATGTCCAAGACAAAGGTGACCGAACCGTCCCCCAGGATAGCGGCTGCTTGGACGCCGGGCGCACCTGCCAGCAGGGGAGGCAGAGGATATAAGGCTAGGGTGAGCATATCCGTCACCCGGCCGTCAGTAAGGGCTATTAGGCCGCGTCGGCTACGTACAATGAGCACGTGCTGTCCCGGCTCATGGGTGGGATACCACCGGTGCAGGGAAAGGAGAGGGATGACCGCTTCCTGCCAGCGAAGGTACGGGTGGTCATCTCCGGTGAGGACGTGGACTTGGTCGGTGCGGAGTACACCGACCACGTGACTGCGCAACACGCCCAGGGACCAAGGGCCTACTTTCAGAAGAAGCACCTGGGCCAGGGAGAGGTTTAAGGGCAAGCGCAGGGTTATGGTAGTCCCCTGCTGAGGGGTCGATTGGATGTCCACCGTGCCACCCAGGCGACGCACCGTTGTGGCTACCACGTCGAGACCGACCCCGTGGCCGCTGTACATGGTGACCTCTTGCCGGGTGCTGAGCCCGGGATGAAAGAGCAAACGGAGAATCTGATCCGGGGACAGGCGGGAAGCATCCGCCGGTGAGACCAGCCCTTGGGCTACCGCTTTTTCCAAGACGCGCTGGTGATCGATGCCGCGACCATCGTCCTTCACCTGGATTTGCACTTCGATGTGTTCCAAGCGAGCGCTGACCACAATGTGTCCGTCCTCCGGTTTGCCCAGCCGGTGACGTTCCTCAGGGGGTTCAATGCCGTGATCTACCGCGTTGCGCAGCAGGTGGGTGAGCACGTCCTGTAGCGGGCCCAAGAGATCTCTGTCAATAAGGGTGTCTTCTCCTTCAATGGTGCATCGCACGCGTTTGCCTAAGGCGTGGGCTGCTTCGTGCACGGTGCGCAGGATGGTTGTACGGAGCAGGTGGAAGGGGACGAGCCGGAGATTGAGCACTTCCCCCTCCAGTTGCTGGAGGGTTATTGTCATATCGGCCAGGATATCCCGTACCTCGCGATACCATTGTTCCGGCGCGACACCATCGCCGGACGACGGTTTTGACCGATCGGTACTCAGCAGCGTCTGACTTTGGGCGCACGTCGTTAGCAAGCGCATGTGCTGAACGTGCAAGTACCGGCTGAGTGCGGTGAGGTGGTTCACCTGTTCGGCACGGACGGTCAGAACGTCGGCCTTTTGTATGGTGTCCCGGTCCATGACGGTTGCGGGCGTTGAGATGGGGGAGGATGAGGGTGTCCCTTGGGGAGGTGGGGGAGAGGCCTCTGTGGCGTCCGGGCGATGGGCCGTGAGGGCCTGCCGCATCTGATCGGTCAGCTGTAGCAGTTGGTTGATGAGCTCTGGGGTAATGGGTTGCTCGTCCGTGTGAAGGGCGCGTAGCAGCTCTTCGGCCTGGGCTGCCGTGGTTGCCATCTCTTCCAGGCCCATCATCCGGGCAGCCCCTTTGATGGTGTGGGCCGCGCGGAACAGTTCCTGGAGCACCGGGCCTGGCTCCGGCGTGTCCTTCAGGGTGAGCAGGCCTTCTTCCAGGGTTTCCAGGTGGCCCTGGACCTCGGCCTCAAACTCTGGCCAGAAGGCGCTGAGGTCCCAGTCACCCATAGTGGGTTGTTGGGTCATCGGATGCTCCTTACCCTTTACGCGGTCCTCACGGTGTGGTGTGGACCTCCTGCATCCGTGCTTTCGATAAAAGGGCGCCTACAAGCCCATGCGGGGCATGAGCGCGACCAGCGCATCCAGGGACTCGGCCGTCTGGACGTTTTGATGGCTGATGTCTGCCAGTCGATGGGTGACCTGGGACAGGTCGTTCATGCTCGCGCGCATTTCCTCACTTACGGACGCCAGTTCTTCCGCTACGGTGCGGAGCTCCTGAGCGGCAATGGCGATGTCTTCGAAACTATCGACCATTTGTTTGAGATGGTTGCGGGCGGTCTGTGCTTGCTGGCCGAGCTCTTCTGCCCGCTGGACACCACTTTCCAGGCTTAGAACAACGTTCTGGAGGCCTTGCTGCAGATCGGGAATAATGCGCCGTACTTCGCCGCTGGCCTTCAACACGTCCTCGGCCAGTCGGCGGATCTCCGCCGCGATGGCACCGAAACGCTGGCCGTGCTGGCCGGCACTGGCGGCCTCGATAGAGGCGTTCAACGCGATAAGGTGTGTGTCGTCGCTAATGCGCTGGATGATTTCCACAATTTCGCCGATGCGCTGGGATTGTTCGCCCAGGTGCACCATCTGGCGGGCCAAGTCTTGCATGCTGGTGCCCAGATGAACAAGCTGGTCCAGGATGGTGCCGATGAGTTGGCCTCCTTCCCGGGCTTCCTGGGTGGCATGCTCCACCACATCGTTCAGTTGACGGCTGTGGGTTGTCAGGCGTTCCGCGGTGCGTGCCAGCTCCTCCGCGGTGGCGGAGATCTCCTGCACTGCGGAGGCCTGTTGTTGGACAGAGGTGGCCACCATCTGGTTGGCCTCGGTCAAGCTGGTGGTTTCCTGACGTACCAGTTGGCCGATCAAGCCGAAGGTTTCCATGAGGTAGTCCGCGTAGGCGTGTACTGTGCCCACCATGGCGAGGGGATACACCAGGGCAATGGTCAGGTTGCCCACAAAGGCCGCCTGATCGTCCAAGTCAATGAAAGGGCCTATTCCCAGCGCTTCTATCCCCGCGGCCAGAAGCACGGTCAGGACCGTCACACCCGCAGGGATGAGGGCCATTTGGGGGGTGAAGAGCAGCGCGAAAAGGAGGATGGTCCAAGTGGTAAACGCGGCCATGATGCCAAACTGGATGCCATACACAAGGGTGCTCAGGGCCAGACCGATGAGCGTGCTCCAGCAGATGATGTAGCGGGCAATGGCCAGGCGGGTGCCCGCGCGCCAGTAGGCAAACACGTTGAGCAGGGCGACGGTGGCGGGAATGACAGCCCACAAGAGGATGTCCCGACGCCCGGTGGTCACGCCGTAGATGACGGCCACCACCGCGGTGAGAAAGGGCGCGATGGCCGCTACCAGGGCCAGCGCGCGCACCCGGCGCTGGCGGCGTTCCCACAGTTCTGTACGGTCCAGCAACATCTCCATAAGTTGCGCACGGTCGCTTTTCATGACGCCTCGCGTGTCTCGGGGATCATTGTGTTCTGAGGACGGCTCGACCAGAGTCGACGGGCGATGTATCGACTTAACAGGGGTACCCATCGGTCACCCTCCTGTACAAATCCCACCACACTGTGACGTTGTGCCCACCCCTGCAACAGAATGGGCACCGGACACACTTGGGTAAGGGGTATCCACTGCACTTCGTGGGCGCTGTGGACGGGCAACGCTTGTGGGGGGACATCCCGCCACCACACCCACCACAAACATTTTTCCAAAGAGACAGGCCATGGCAACCACAGGTGGTCCGCTGCCTGTGGGCGAGCAGGTTCCACCCGTTCGATTTCCAAGACGGGCAGGAAAACCGTGTGGATACGGCCGTTGATGGGCAGTGTGCAACGTAGAAATCCCAAAGGTTCAAACATAGACATGGGCTGCTCTCCGTAACAGTGCAGGCACGTCCACCACGTCGACGGTGTGTTCGGGGGTGTCTAATGGCCACCCATATCGCCCACAGATCAGCGCGTTCTCCTCGGCGTCGCTTGTCGCAACCGTGGCTTCCGGCACGGTGTACATGCCCAAGACCGCATGGGCGAGGGCCACGGCTTCCAATTCCTCATGGGCCAACAGGACACCATAATAGGAACCGTCTATGGGCAGCGGGGAGGTCCCGAGAAGTGGGCCGATGTCCAGTACCGGGACAATGCGGCCTTCCACATGCGTCGCGCCGGGCAGGACAGGATGTCCGCCGGGAAGGACGGTAATGCGCACGTCGCGAATCACCTGCCGGGTATGCGGTAAGGGATAGGCCAGCAACCGTTCGCCATACCGTACTATGACGTACGTGGCTTCGGCCGCTGACGTCTCCTCAGATGTTTCAGAAGAGGTGTGGCCGTGACTGAGCCAACGTTCAAGCGCGTCCAAACCTTCCATTCGGCTCTATCCTCCTCTTGAACCTTGCAAAACCCATGTAATTTGTGGCGGGTTGACCGGCAAATCCTCGTCCGCAGAAAAACCCTTCTCCCTCCACCCTCCCCGTACGTCCCCTTCCAAGGACAACGTTTTGTCAGTTCATCAGAATGTGTGGTGGTCGGTAAGATATGACGCCTAATTTCCATTAAAGACGCGATTTCCCGTCCACACAATAGGCTTTTTGTACTGGGGATCGGTCATGGGCCGTGGTCGATCACTTTACCTAGTGAGGTAGGGGTATTCTCCAGGGCGAGTGTGGTATAATGAGCCCTTGGTGAGGTGGATGGCTTTGCGCAAGGCAGCAGAGAGGCGGCGTACATCTCCGGGGAAAGCACATTGATCACCAACCGGTCTGCGAGGAGGGACAACAACCGGGCCCGCCGGGCGCTGCCGTGGGTTGGACTGGTGTGGGGTCTCCTGGCGCTGCTGGTTGCAGCCTGTAGTCGGCCTCAATTCCCCAACCCACTGTCCGCACCCACCTCCACGCCTACCCCTACCCCTTTTCCCACGCCGACGCCGGTACCGGTTCCGGCGGAGGATGCCCAGACTCCTACGCCTACGCCTATCACGTTAATCTGGTGGACCCCGCGATGGTTTTCGCCCGAAGGCGAAGATCCGGCTGCCCGTTTCATTGCCGAGCAAATTGCCCGCTTTGAGGAGCAATATCCAACGGTTCGGGTACACACGTTGGTGAAGCGAACTCGCGGTAAAGGGAGCGTGCGCGACTATTTGGAAGGGGCATACAAGGTGGCGCCCGCGCTGTTGCCCGATGTCGTGACGGTTAACATGGAGGATATCCCGACCCTGAGCGGCCTGGGCATTTTTCAACCGCTGTCCGCGCTTCTGCCTCCGGAAGCCGTTGACGGTCTTTATCCTGTGGCCCGCACCGCGGGGATGTGGGGGGACGAGTGGCTGGCCGTGCAGTTCGAGGCGGATTTTTACCACGTGGTATACTGGCAAGAGCGGTGGGCGGCACCCCCTGCCACCTGGGACGCGGTCCTGAACAGCGAGATGCGATATCTCCCCCTCCTCTTTTCTCCCGAGGTGGAGGGGGAGGTCGCGGATCCTGTGCTGTTGCAGTACGCGGCGGCGGGCGGCGCGCTGCCTACTACCGAACTTGTTCCCTTGAACGAAGCCGCTTTGTTGAGCCTGTTTAACTTTTACGATCAGGCGATGCGGCGGGGGGTAATCACCACAACCGTCGCCAGTCTGGCCGATCCAGATACCCTCTGGGAGGCCCTGCTCAAACAGCAGGCGGACATGGTGGACATTGCGGCCCGGCGGTACGTGCAAGATGGGTTGGCCCGGGGAGAGCTGGCCGTGGCTTCCCTCCCCACCTGGGATGGTAAAGGGCGGGCCTTAGTGCGAGGATGGGGTCTGGCCATTACCACCGGTATTGCAGAACGCCAGCAGGCTGCTGCCTTGTTCGTGGCGTGGTTGCTCCGACCGGAGGTACTTGGGCCATGGAGCCAATATGCGGCGCGCGTGCCCTTGCACCCTGACGCGTTGCAAGCCTGGAACGCGCCTGCCCCTTATGTGCAGATGACCGATGCCCTCCTGCGCAATGCACAGCCGTATCCTCGACATGCCGCGCTCACTGCCCTCCGTCGCGCCTTGGCAGTGGGCCTGAAAGCGCTGTTAAACGAAGGAGTAACCCCCGAAGAGGCTGTAGAACGCACTCGTGAGGCCTACACCCCACCTCAGTATTGAAGCTCAGTATTGAAGCATAGGTGCCGTACAAGCTTCGTGTGCCGGATATTCAAGCCCACACGTGGACGGCTGGCCAGGATGCGTGAACCGGGTGACCACGGTAAACTATGACGGCAGGGTGATGGAGAGAACCGACCGGTACAAGGGGAGGAAAAGCGGGTATGGTCGTTCGGCGCCCTGATGTGTTGTCGTTACTGGATATCGACCCGGAGCTCGTCACCCGCATTCTTGTCCATTTCATCCGGGAGGAGATCACCAAGGTGGGCCTGCAGCGAGCCGTAGTGGGAGTCTCCGGGGGCATTGATTCCGCGACGACCTGTGCCCTGTGTGCTCGTGCCCTGGGTCCGGAAAACGTGTTGGCCGTGCGTATGCCTTACCGCACGTCCAGCCCCGCGAGTCTCGAGGATGCCATGGCCGTCATCGAGATGCTGGGGGTCCAGCATGAGACGGTGGATATCACCCCGATGGTGGAACCGTTGTTCAACATCACGCCGGACATGGACCATCGGCGACGGGGCAACGTGATGGCCCGACAGCGGATGATCGTCCTTTACGATCGTTCCGCGGCCTTTGAGGGGCTTGTGGTCGGCACGGGTAACAAAACGGAATTGCTCTTGGGGTATACGACGCTATACGGCGACTCCGCGTGCGCCATTAATCCCCTGGGTGATCTCTACAAGCGTCAGGTGCGCCAACTGGCAGCGTACCTTGGCGTTCCGGAACAAATTATCCATAAGCCCCCCACCGCGGACCTGTGGGTCGGACAGACGGATGAGGGAGAACTGGGATTTACTTATGATGAGGCGGATCAGATTCTGTACCTGATCTACGACGCACGCTGGACGGTGGAGGACGTCATCGCGCTGGGATTTCCGGAGGCCTTGGTACGGGGCATTGTGGAACGCGTTCGTCGAAACCAGTACAAGCGTATGCCGCCGGTCATCGCCAAACTTAGCCAGCGGACGGTGGGCGTTGACTTCCGTTATCCTCGCGATTGGGGATACTGAGCGATGGTGAAAGGGGATATGTCGGAGGTGCGCACGGTGGAAGTGCGCTACCCCGGCGGTGTTTACCCTGTGTGGATAGGGCCGGCCGTGCGCTATCGCCTGGGAGAGTGGAGCGCGGTACAACCGTACACCCGGCGGGCTTTTGTGATCACTGATACCCATGTGGCCTCTCTTTATGGGCAGGATGTGCAGCAAGCACTTGCCGAGGGGGGATTTACCGTGCACATGACGGTGATACCCGCCGGAGAACAGCACAAGACCCTGGACACCGTACGGCAGATATACGACGCGCTGGTCACCGCAGGAGTGGACCGCCGTTGTCCCGTAATCGCGTTGGGGGGTGGGGTTGTGGGGGATGTGGCCGGTTTTGTGGCGGCTACCATCTTGCGCGGTGTGCCCTTCATTCAGGTGCCCACGACTCTATTGGCTATGGTGGACGCGAGCGTGGGCGGCAAGACAGGGGTAGATTTGCCGCAGGGAAAGAACCTCGTAGGTGCTTTTAAGTTTCCCGACCTCGTTGTCGCCGATGTGGAAACGCTCGCTACGTTGCCGGATGTGGAGTTCGCGTGTGGCTTGGCGGAAGTTATTAAGCACGGCCTTATTGGGGACCCGACGATCTTGGAAAGGGTCCAGCCCCCGGGGGCTCTGTCCTCTGCTCAGTTAACGGAACTCGTACAGCGAGCGGTGCAGGTCAAGGTGCAGGTGGTGGAGGAGGACCCGTTCGAACAGGGACGACGAGCGGTGTTAAACTTGGGGCACACCTTTGCCCATGCGTTAGAGCAGGTTACTGCTTATCGACTGCGGCATGGCCTGGCCGTGGCCTTGGGATTGGTTGCCGCGGCCGATTTGGGGGTGCGTCTGAACATGGCGTCTCAGGACCTGCTCGAGACCATCCGCTCAGTCCTCCGGCGGGCCGCGCTGCCCACGCATTGGCGGGAAACAGGGATCGACATGCCCGCCCCCCCACCGGAGAGCGTGCTGGCCGCTATGCAACTGGACAAGAAGCGTCTCCATGGACGCTTGCGGTTTATCGTGCCCCGGTCTGTAGGGGAGGTCACGGTGGTGTCGGATGTCCCCCCTACCGCTGTGGTAGAGGCGGTGCGGGCCATTCTGGTGTGATGGCCGGGTGGCTTGTGGCGCTGGTGGCGTGGGGGGGATGTGTTTCAGGCAAGGACGACATCGCTGATCTTGGGGCAAAACACACATGAGAGGGGAGGGGAATCAAGCCATGACCGACAACGGGGACCGGTTTGTGAACAGGGCGATGGAGCACTTGCAACACTTGAGTGTAACCATCGGCCCCCGACCTTCCACCCGGGAGGGGGAACGGGAAGCCGCGCGTTACGCCGCGCAGGTCTTAAAGGCCGCAGGCGTGCAGCATGTTCGAGAAGAGGTGTTCAGCAGCGGGCGGGAGACGTATTGGCCCTACGCGTTGGCGTTGGCGACGGGATTTTTGGGCAATCTCCTTTACCTGGCGCGTCCCACCCGCCGGCGGGGAGTGCTGGCGGCCTTGTTGAACGGTTTGGGCGCGTGGGCTTTCTACGCGGAGGCCAATTTCGATGACCATTGGGGACGTCGCGTGTTGCCCACAGGCGTCAGCCAGAATGTGGTGGGTATTATCCCGCCACGAGGTGAGGTGCGGCGCCGGGTAGTGCTGGTGAGCCATCTGGACACTCACCGGACACCGGTGTTTTACAATTCTCCGCTGTTGTTACGGCTTTTCTCCACGCTGGTGGGTGCCGCGTTTGTGAGCCTTCTTATCAGCGCGGTAGCCACCGCACTGCGGGCAATAGCGTGGTTCCCTGCCGTGCGCCCCCTGTTGCGCCTGGCGACCGGTTTTCAGGCTTTTGCCCTCAGTTTGAGCCTTCAGGCCCAGACGACCCCCCACACTCCGGGGGCCAACGATAACGGTTCCGGCGTGGCCACTGTGCTGGCGCTGGCGGAACGTTTGGTAGCTGAACCGCTGGCCCACACCGAGGTGTGGATTGTCCTTACCGGCTGTGAGGAAGTGGGCGCCTACGGCATCGACGCGTTTCTCAAGGCCCATGGTCATGAGTTGCGAGACGCGGATTTCATCAATATCGACATGGTGGGCGTGGGGATGCCCGCAGTGCTTACCCGAGAGGGATTGGTGCGCAGTTATCACCCGCATCCGGAACTGCTGCGCATCGCGCTGGAAATCGCCGCGGAACACCCCGAGTGGAGCGCGGGGGCGCACGAGAGCGGCGCGTATACCGATATGGGTGTGATCGTGAAACACGGATATCGGGGCCTGGTCATTGATTCCGTGGTGCCGCCGGAGCACCCGGCCGCCGCGTATATGGGTTACTGGCATCAATTGCGGGACACCTTCGACAACGTGGAACGTGCTTGCATGGAAAAGGTCCACCGGTTTACCTGGGAACTGCTCCGGCGGTTGGATGCCCTCGCGTAGGGAGGCGTTCTTCCGGTAAAGGGAAGTGGACACGTCAGGCTGCCGGGCCCCGCGAGCACGGTTCCTGACGTCATATCTTTCGCCAGTAGTGGATGAAGTATGCCCCTGGTTCCTCTGACGACCGCGCTGGCCGTCGGAGTTGTTCTGGGTGCATGGTTGTGGGAGCAGGGCCGCATTCCCTGTGGGGATGCGCTGTGGACACTGGTGCAGGGAAATGCGTGGGTTAAAGGCGCGATCTCTGTAGCCCCGCTGGTGTTATTTCCTCTCGCCGTGTCCCCTCCCCGAGATCAATGGCCTGCCTTTATCCGGTTCTATGGGGCTTCTGCATCTGTGGAAAGCCACCTGGCTCCGGTTCCTGGACGGCGCTCCATAGCGCTTTACCTCTTTCTGGGCATCCTGTTAGCTTGGGCGCGGCCGGCGACTCCCTGTCTGCCTGCGGACCACGTAGGCGTTCTGGCAGCTCAACTGGACTCCAAGGGACGCTACGCGGTGTTAACCGGTGTGGTCGTCGGGTGGCCGGAAGAGCGCGGGGCCTGGTATCGGTACACTGTCCGGGCCGAGACTTTGGTTATCGAGGGCCGGCGTATACAGGTGCAGGGCCGCGTGCTTGTACGAGCCCCTGCATATCCCGCGCTAACGTATGGCACCCGGGCCCGGTTTGTAGGGTGGTTGCGACAGCCACCGGTGTATGAGACGTTTGATTACCGTCGTTATCTGGCCCGTCAGGGGATTTATGCCCTCTTCCAGGCACGCGACGTTATTCCTCTCGCCGGGGGACAGGGGGTCTGGTGGCGGGAGTGGCTTTATACGTGGCGCTACGAGGCCAGCATGGCGGTTCGCAGCTTGTTCCCAGAACCCTATGCAGCCCTTCTTAACGGCATTTTGCTGGGCATCGAAAGCGGCATTCCCCGCCAGTTGCTCGACGCGTTTAACGCCACCGGTGCCAGCCACATCATCGTTATCAGTGGATTTAACATTGCCGTCCTGAGCGGTTTGACACTGGCGCTCCTGACACCTCTGGTTGGACGCCGTAGGGCTGCCCTGGTCGCGTTGGTGGCCATCGCCGTTTATGTGCCTCTGGTGGGAGCGGAAGCCGCGGTCGTTAGGGCAGGGCTGATGGGCGCGGTTTCTGCCTTAGGCATGGCTCTTCAACGACAAGGACACGCGTTGAACACTCTCTTTGCGGCCACTTTGGTCATGCTCGCGTGGCATCCCCAAGTCCTCTGGGATGTGGGGTTTCAACTGTCCTTTTTAGCCACGCTGGGCCTGATAGTAGCACACCCTGCGCTGGCAAGGTGGGGGACGCGCCTGGTACGGGATCGGTTTGGCCTCTCCGTGCCATCAACGGTGTTTTCCTGGGTGAACGAGGCAGTGTTGGTGACATTGACCGCGCAACTATTCACCGTCCCCCTCATTGTGGCGATCTTCGGCCGGGTCTCTATCGTTTCCCCCTTGGTGAACGCGCTCATTGTGCCTGTGCAGCCGCTGATTATGCTGGGGGGAGCTTTGAGTGTGGTGATGAGCTGGCTTTGGGGGCCGTTGGGCCGCATGTTCGCCTGGGGGACGCTGGTTCCTCTGGCATGGACGGTAGCCGTGGTGGAACACGTGGCCCGCTGGCCGGGGGCCGGGATGCCGATGCCTCCCAGCGTGCGGCCGCTGGTATGGGGATATTACGTGTTGGTGGCCGGCTACGTGGCCTGGGTGTATAAGCGTTTGAGCGGTGACCGAGGAAGTTTATGTCGGTTTCTGGTCGCGGTGACACAGCACGCGAGTAATTTGGCGAAGCAGTGGGCCGGCGTGGGTGTGATGTTGCTGGCTATGGGCATCGGGATCATCGGTGGTCGAGCGCTGGTCGCCGGATGGGCCGAGCGGGCGACCCTCACGCGCTGGCCCGGCGGCTCCCTCTCCCTCCGGGCCGACGGGCTTCCGGCTGTTGTAATTCCTGCCCGAGGCCCTCGGTTTGTGGCCGCGTGGGAAGTCGTGCGTCGCTTGCCGGTTCGCCCGACGGATATTTGGGTCCTTGCCCAGGGGGACGCCGAGATGTTAGCCGCCGTGCAACTTCTGTTTCAAACGAAGGGTGCCCCTCGTCTCGTTGTCCATCCTTTCCTGTGTGACTCGGGGAGGGCGTGTCCGGAGCAGTGGCGCGCGTTTCTGGGCGCGTTGACGTTGTACGGTGTGCCTCATCGAGGGGTGGCGTCAGGAAGTGTGGCCTCCATTGGCGGAAAGGTGGCCTTTGCCTATCTGCCCGGGGCCTTCGAGGGAGTTATTTTCCCCTTGTGGGTTATGTACGGACAATGGGTGATTCTCGCCCCGCCGGATATTCCACCCTCGGCCCAGCAACGGTTGCCGGCGCCCCCTCAGGGCAGGGATTTGCTCTGGCCGTTACCCGAGCTGGGCGCCGGTGTGTGGCCCGATCCTCAAGGAATGCGTTCTCTGGCCCCCACCCTGGTGCTCTACCCCATGGCAGTAACGTACCCGCCGGGCAGTCAAGCGGCCCTTCAGCAGGTTGCACAGTTGATCTTTGATCCAGAACGGCCCTTGGTTCTGGAGCTCGCGCCGACCGGTGAAGCGCAGGTGATTGTGGGGCGGTGGACAACGAGGAAACCGGGCGATATAGGGCCGGCAACCTCGCGCTCGCGATCGGCTGCTCCCTGACCACGGGTGGGGTTTGGCGAACCCGCCGATGGGGGGTATAACACCGGTATAAGGTGACCGGTGGTGTCGTCGTTAGGTGGTGAACGCACACCTACCGAATGCTTCGCATGGCCCCCACGCGTGACACATATATTTGGGAGGAGGAGAGCCATCACCTTGGCTGCATCGGTACGAGTGGGGTATATCTCACGGGTACGCTTAAATCCCTACGTGCGTTTGTTGGCCCGCGGGGTCCATATGGCCGCGCCTCACCTGGAGATACACCATTCCCACTTTTTAAGCACGCCCTGGCTGTTGCGTGAGGGTCGGCACCTGGATGTGCTCCACATTCACTGGGGGGAATACCTGTACCTGGCCCCGCGTGCTTGGGAGCGCCGTAAGGCATTTGTTTCTGTTATCTTAGCTTTGCTGTTGGCTCGCGCGTTTGGTGTGCGCACGGTGTACACGGTCCATAACTTGAATCACCACGAGGGCCGTTCGCCCGTGCTGAATCGTCTCTTCAACGCGTTTCTCTTCCGATGGGTCGACGCGGTGCACGTGCACGATCCCACTGTGGCGGCCACAGTGCAGCAGCGTTTTGGGCGTCGCAGTGGAATATACGTCATTCCCCATGGACCCTACATTGGTGCGTATCCGGACACGGTCACGCGTGCGTCGGCGCGACGCGTGTTGCGGGAGCGGGGTATCCCTGTGGATCCGCAACGCTTTCTCTTCCTGTTCCTGGGGCAAGTGCGGCGTTACAAGGGCCTTGAGGGTCTGATCGCAGCGTTTAAGCAGCTCAACGCCGCCGATGTGCAGCTGCTCATTGTCGGTCGTGCTGAGGACCCCGAGTACGCCGAGGAGGTACGCCGTCTTGCCCGCACCGATGAGCGCATTATTACGCACCTGACATTTGTGGCGGATGAAGACCTGCAATACTTCTTTCGGGCTGCAAATGTTTGTGTGTTGCCTTACCGTCATATCACCACCTCGGGCGCGGCGCTCCTGGCCTTTTCCTTTGGTTGTCCTATTATTGCGCCGGCTATGGGGCCGTTCCTGGAACTGGCGGCCGAGGGTCGAGGGCTCCTTTACATGCCGGGGGATGTGCGGGGCCTAACAGAAGCGTTAGCATCTGCCCGGGAGGGGGCGCTTCGGGAAGGAGGCGTGCGTGCCCGTACGTACGCGGAACGCCTGGACTGGCAACGTCTGGGGGAAGCGCATGTGCGGGTGTACGAACGGGTGTTGTGCCGTCCATTACGTGTAAACGCTTCTTCAGAACTGCCGCCGGTGCTGTGTGTAGGGCGTGAGGGTTGGGAAGGCCCCTGGCGGAATCGGCATCACCTCATGGCGAGAATAGCCCGGCATACCCCGGTGGTGTACGTGGAGCCTCGCCCATACGTGCGTGGGGTTGCCCGAAGGCCGCATAAGCATACCTGGCGGCTGCGCCGGTGGTCGCCCTTGCCCACCGCGCCCGATTTGTGGGTGGTTACACTGCCGGCATGGACCGCACGTGCAGGACGTTCTCCCCTGCGTCAGGTGACAGACTATCTGGCACAAAGGGTGTTGCGTCGGGCTTGCCGTTACGTGTGGCAGTGTCCGGCACCCCGGCATGAACAGCGCCCTATCCTGTGGCTCACCGGTCCCGAACAGGCGGATTTTATAGACCTGGTTCGGCCGGCTGCTGTGGTGTACCAGGTTGTGGACGATTACACGGCGTATGAGGCCGAGGTGGCTTTGCCGGCTCACATCGCATGGATTCGACGTCAGCACACGGCGCTCTTACGACGGGCAGATGCAGTGATTTGCACGCATCCCGCGCTGGCCGAGGAGGCCCGACGCTGGAACCGAAATGTCCACCTGGTGCCCAACGGGGTGGACTGGGAATGGGTTCAGCGCGCGATGGCGTATCCCGCTTTGCCGGCCGACCTGGAGGCCATTCCCCGGCCACGGGTGGGGTATGTGGGGGTAATAAACGACAAAGTCGACTTGACCCTTTTGCGGGCTGTGGTGGAGACATTTCCCGAAGTGCACGTGGCGGTTATCGGTCCGGATTATCTCCGACACCGTGTGGCGGAACGGGCCGTGTTGGATCATCCGCGCATTCATGTGTTGGGCTTTCGCCCTCCCCAGGATACTTTGCTGTACATGCGTGGGTTGGATGTGGCGTTGATGCCTTATCGATTAAACCGTTGGACGGCGCACATCGATCCCCTGAAAGTGTACGAGTATTTAGCTCTAGGGCTACCCGTGGTCAGTACACCCATCCCGGCGGTCCAACGGCTGGAGGGGCTGGTGTACGTGGGGCGCGATCAGGCCTTCATCGCGGCGGTAGGGCAGGCGTTGGAAGAACAGGCTCCGGAGGTTCGGGAGCGGCGACAGGCCTTTGCTCGCCGAAACACCTGGGACGTGCGCGCCGAGCAAGTGTTGCAGGTGTTGCGGGAATTACGCGCTTAATTGGCCGTGGCGCTCACCGGCAACAGAGGTGCTTCACAGGAGCAGCGCCAGCCTGACGTTGTGGGGCTTGTGTCGCCCCCGGAGGGCCACAAGTGAGGACAAAAACATGGACATGTTACGACCGGCGCAGCGGGCGCGCCACCTGAGACGGTACCGGGAGATCATAGGTGTCTTGGCCAAACACGGGTACTGGGCCCTAATTGAGCAGTTGGGGCTGGTCTCCCTGGTCACTTGGCCGACCCGTTTGCGGCGTCGTGAGCCTCCCCCACCACCGTACACCCTCAGCCAGCGCGCGCGCATTGCCATTGAGGAGTTGGGGCCCACGTTCATCAAACTAGGTCAGATGCTTAGCGTGCGACCGGACCTTGTGCCCCCAGAGTTCCTGATCGAGCTCGCCCGATTACAAGACGAAGTCCGGCCAGCTCCGTGGTCTGAGATGGTAACCGTTTTGGAGACGGAATATCGCGGTGCTTGGCAGAAGATATTTGCCTCCTTTGACACGACCCCCCTTGCTTCCGCTTCCCTGGGCCAGGTGTACGCGGCCACTTTGTACGATGGGACGGAGGTCGTGGTCAAAGTGCAGCGTCCCGGTATTCGCGCAGTAATCGAGGAGGATTTGGATATCCTGCGCGATCTGGCGGAGTTAGCCCAGGAACGTACTGCCCTGGGCGAGATCTACAACTTGGTGGATGTTGTAGAGGAGTTCGCGTTCACTTTGCGTAACGAGTTGAATTATGTTCAGGAGGGGCGCAATGCAGACCGGCTGCGGGAGAACATGCGTCACTTAGAGGTGGTGTACGTTCCCCGGGTGTTCTGGGAGTACACTACAGAGCGGGTGTTGGTGCTTGAACGCATTCGGGGGGTGAAAATCAGCGATGTGGCCGGTCTCGAAGCAGCAGGCCTGGATCCGCGACAGGTTGTGCTCAACGCGGCGGAGATGATCGTCCAGCAGGCACTGGTGGATGGCTTCTTCCACGCGGACCCACATCCAGGCAACATTTACGTGCTGGAAGGTAACGTTCTGGGGTTGATGGACTTCGGCATGATGGGATATCTGAGTCGGCGTGTGCGGGAGGATCTCATTCGCCTGTTTATCGTCTCGGTCCTGATGGACTCGGAGGGCATTGTTGAGCAGCTGGTGAGAATGAGCGCCGTGCGCGCGGGCATTGACCGAACCCGGTTACGCCGGGATATCGAGCGTATCCTGACCCGGTATTACGGACTGCCCCTCAAGTACATTCGGGCACGGGAGGTCATTCGTGACCTGCTGCCCATCATGTACCGTCACCACATTAGCTTGCCGTCTGACCTCTGGCTCTTGGGCAAAACGTTAATGATGTGGGAGGGTCTGGCGCTGCAATTGTACCCGGATTTTGATTTCTTCGCGGTGGCCGATCCGTACGTACGGCGTTTCTTGCGGCAGGCTCGCGCGCCGCGCGTGGTTGTCCGTCAGTTGGCCCTGGTGCTCAACCGGTGGGGTAACCTGTTGGTGGAAGCCCCTGAGCACATTCGTGCCCTGTTGTTGCAAATGGAGCAGGGGCACATTCAAGTGCATGTCCGGGAGACGGCCGATCGTCATCGTTTCATCCTGCTGGATCGGGTGGGAAACCGGCTGGCGCTGGCGTTGTTACTGGCAGCCCTGATCATCGGCCTGGGTAACGTTATCCCTCGCCTGGACTTCACATGGCCCTGGCCCCTCTCTACGTGGCTGGTGGTGCCCGGTTTCTTAATGGCGGTCCTGTTGAGCCTGTGGTTACTGTGGAACATGGTTCGGGGATATCGATGAGCGGTGAGACCGTGGGCGGTATGTTTCTCACCCCGGAGGCTTCCTTCCGACGGGTGGTGCAAGAACATGAGGTCCGTAACGGGGTTCTGGTGGTTGGGGTGTCCGGCGGGGTAGATTCGGTATGTCTGGCGCGGTTGTGCGTGGAGCTGGGCCCGACATACCACCTTCGGCCTCACTTTGTGCACGTCCACCACGGCATTCGGGGCCCTGAGGCCGACGCGGATGCCACCTTTGTGCGCGCATTGGGAGAGCGGTGGTCGATACCGGTAACGGTGGTGCAGGTAGACGTGCCGCGCGTGGCGGCAGCTCCGGGTGTTTCCCTGGAAGAAGCGGCCCGCCAGTGGCGGTATGCGGTGCTCGGCCAGGTAGCTGAACGGTTGGGCGCGCGGTGGGTGGCCGTGGCACACCACGCGGATGACCAGGTGGAGACGGTGCTCATGCACCTCATCCGCGGGACTGGTTTGGCCGGTCTGCGCGGCATGTTGCCCGTTACGTGGTACGGCCACCTGCGGTTACCCCTGGTCCCTCCCGCGCAACGCCCTCAGACGGGGCGGTTATGGCTGGTGCGCCCCCTGCTGTACACCCCACGCTCCGCCATCGAAACATGGGTGCACGAGCGAGGCCTCACGTATCGCTTTGACCGCTCGAATCTGGATACCACGTACTTTCGGAACCGTCTTCGCCATGAAGTGCTTCCCATGTTAGCCCAAGTGAACCCCCAAGTGCGACACGCGTTGTTTGCTCTGGCCGAGCTGGCTGTGGCCGACTTTGCCCTGTTGGAAGGGCTAAGCCGGGAGGCGTGGGCCGCCGTGTGGCGAGGTGAAGGGAACGGTTGGGTACGTTTTGACCTGGGCGCGTGGCGCGCTTTGCCTTTGGCTTTGCGTCGGGGTGTGTTGCGGGATGCCGTGCTTTACCTGCGCCGTGAGCTGCGCGATGTTGGTTTTGAGCAGGTAGAACGCGCCCGTCGTTTCTTGGAGGATGCCCGCCACTCCGCAGGGAGTGAGTGCACTCTTCCGGCCGGCCTGACGGTACGGCGGGAATATAGCACCTTTCTGATAGCCAACCGGGATGTTGGGGGCGATGCGTGGGACGTGCCCCAAGTGCAGGAGGGCTTTCCCGTGCCGGGCCCTGGCGTGTACCCCCTGGACAACGGGTGGTATCTGACCGTTGGTCGGGTCCCACGAGAAGAGCTGGGCGACCGATGGCAACAAAACCCGGACCGGTGGACTGCTTACTTCGACGCGGCGGCGTTGAGCTGGCCGTTGATGGTGCGTCCGCGACGACAGGGCGAGCGGATTGCCCTGTTGGGCATGGGGGGTAAACGCACTTTGATCAGCGACGTGTTAGCCAACGCCAAGATACCTCGTTGGACCCGTGACCGTTGGCCTGTGGTGGTGGATGCCCGGGAACGGGTGGTGTGGGTGGTAGGAGTTCGCCAATCTGAAGTGGGGCGTATTACAGACCACACCCGCACCGTGGTGGTCCTGACTGTACGCCCGCATCCGCCGGAATGAAGTGACGCCCTGGTAGCACCGTCCGCTCTGAGGCCACCGGGAAAGTGGGGTATCATTGGAATAACATCATGGGTTTAGAAGGGCATCCGCACGGGGCTCCTGGGAAGGGGGATACAAGCGTGGGTACCGTTGTTCTCAAACGAGGCCGTGAGAAATCCGTCCTTCGCCGGCATCCCTGGGTGTTCTCCGGTGCGATTGCGCACGAAACACAAGTGGCACCGGGAGAGGTGGTGGACGTACGGGCGTATGACGGGTCGTTCCTGGCCCGGGGTTATTACAACCCCCATTCCCAAATTCGAGTCCGCCTGTTAACGTGGGATGAAGGGGAGCACATCACCCCGGATTTCTGGCGACAGCGCATCAGTCGAGCCTGGGCACGGCGTACCTCTCCTCTCGTGCGAAACACAGGCAACGCCTGGCGAGCCGTTCACGCGGAGAGCGATCACCTGCCAGGTCTTATCGTGGACGTGTATGGCGGGTGGCTGGTGGTGCAGGTGTTGGCCCTAGGCATCGAAGTTGTACTGGATACCATTGTCCAGGCGTTGGTGGATATCGCCCAACCCACCGGTATTTTGGAACGCAGCGACGTGGACGTCCGCAAGCAGGAAGGTCTTGCACCTCGGGTGCGCGTGCTGTGGGGCGAGCCCCCACCAGGACGGGTCGAAATTGAGGAGGGGGAGCATCGGTTTCTGGTAGACTTGTGGCGTGGTCAAAAGACCGGCTTTTACCTGGACCAACGGGTTAACCGGAAGGTGGTGGGACAGTGGGCTGCCGGCCGCCGGGTGTTAAACGCGTTTTCGTACACCGGTGGCTTTGGCGTGTACGCGCTCGCCGGTGGGGCTACCCATGTGGTAAACGTTGACACGTCGGCCGAGGCCCTGGCCCTGGCAGAGGTCAACTTGCGCCTGAACGGCTTTCCCCCTCATTGCTGGACTAACGAGGAGGGCAACGTGTTCCAGGTGTTACGTCGCTACCTGGAACAGGGGGAAAGCTTTGACATGATAATCCTCGACCCTCCCAAGTTTGCCACTAGCCGCGCCACGCTGGAACGCGCGACCCGGGGCTACAAGGATATTAACCTGCTGGCCTTTAAATTACTGCGGCCCGGAGGCATTCTGGCGACCTTCTCCTGTTCTGGGCTGGTAGACCCGGAGCTGTTCCAAAAGATTATCTTCGCCGCGGCCGCAGATGCGGGAGTGGATGGCCAGATTCTCACGTTTCTCCACCAAGCACCGGATCATCCGGTGTTGCTTACCTTTCCAGAAGGGCGCTACCTCAAGGGGTTTCTTATCCGCGTTTTGTGAAATGGTCAGGGGATCAGGCAGGCCCAACGAACCTGGCATTGCCAAACGGTGTCTGACCAACGCTCATCAACATCTCGGCAACAGGACACGGGAGGGATTATGAGACCTCAGAAATGGCGTTTAGACCTGCTGGAGCCACTCATCACCGAGGAGCAATTGCAACGACGGGTGGCGGAACTGGGAGCTGAGATCTCCCGGGATTATGAGGGACGAGATCTGCTTTTGGTGGCCGTGTTGAAGGGCAGTGTGGTCTTTCTGGCCGACCTGATGCGCCACATTACTACGCCCCACAGCATCGATTTCATGGCCACCAGCAGTTACGGCGCGGCCACGGAATCCTCCGGCATTGTGCGCATCCTAAAGGACCTGGACATGCCCATCACCGGCCGCAATGTGTTAATCGTGGAGGACATCGTGGACACCGGCCACACCCTCGCTTACTTACGTCGGCTCCTCCTGGAACGGGAACCGGCCTCATTGCGTGTCGTCACGTTGCTGGACAAACGGGAACGCCGGGAAGTCGATGTGCCGTTGGATTACGTAGGATTTGTGGTACCCAACGCGTTTGTGGTGGGATACGGGCTGGATTACGCAGAGCTTTACCGAAACTTGCCTTACATTGCGGTCCCTAAAGAGGGCTTTTTTGACGAGGAATAAGCAGGTCATCGACGCAAAGGATCCCTGTCACAACCATGCACGTGGCCGTAGGACCAACGTGACAGGAAGGAGAACAAGGGAGGCTAGCGCACGGTGAAGAGGCAAAAGGTCTATCGGTGGTGGCTGGTGGTGTGGTTGGGGTGGTTGTTTGCCGCCTTTTGGCGCGTGCCCGAGGTACGTGCTCAAGATGGTCAACCCTGTCCCACGCCGGCAACGTACACGGTTCAGCCGGGAGATACGCTTTCCGCGATCGCAGCCCGTTTTGATACCGACGTCACCACCTTGCTCACCCTCAACAACCTGTCCGATCCGGATTACATCTTCGTGGGCCAGACATTGCGGCTACCGTGTCCGATAACGGCGCCAGTGCAGACGGTCGCGGCAGCCCTGGCCGGGATTGTGGCCGGCCAGGGAATGCCGCGCGTGCAAGGGGAGGGATGGATAGCCTGGTGGCAAGCACAGGCGGCTGCCCGCCAGCAATTGCAGGAAACAGTGCCTGGGCTTACCGTTCGTTGGGCCCCTGTGGCGCCTGTGCCTGGGGAGACGGTGGTCGTGCGGCTCCGGCCTGCCCCGTCTGAGGTGTCGGTGATGACGCCCACCGTGCGTGTTCTGGACACGTGGTACCCTATGACAGAGGTGGAGGATGGCTTTATCGCTTTTGTGCCCCTACACGGCTTCGTCCAGCCCGGCCTGTTGGGCATTACCGTGGGGCTCCAGGTGACCGCTAACATGACCACAACCGTAGACCTGCCCGTTTGGGTGCAGGAGAAGGCTTTCCGTGTGGAATACATCACTTTGCCCCCCGGAAAGGGGGCTCTGCTTGACCCGATGTTGGTGCGATCTGAGTTAGAACGTCTGGCCGTCATCTGGCAGCAGGCCACAGGGCCGCCCATGTGGACGAAGCCCTTCCAATGGCCGCTGGATCCGGAGGTGTGGCCCACTACCGCTCCTTACGGTAACCGACGGTCGTACAATGGTGGCCCTGTGCGCAGTTACCACACGGGGCAGGACATCGCTGCGCCGGAAGGAACGCCGGTACGGGCGCCGGCGCCGGGTGTGGTGCTCATGGCCGACCGTTTGGACGTGCGGGGGTTTGGCATTGTCATCGGTCATGGCGCGGGAGTCACCAGCAATTATTGGCATCTGTCCGCCCTGGCCGTGGAACCTGGCCAGCGTGTCGCGGCCGGGGATGTGATCGGGTATGTGGGAACGACCGGCCTGTCCACCGGCGCGCACTTGCATTGGGAGATACGCGTGCACGGCGTGCCGGTCGACCCGGCCCTGTGGACGCGTCCCCGTCCTCTGTGGCCGTAGCCCCCCGTTCGGCAAGGCACCGCCGGCCACCTGCCAACGGCATGGGCCGCCTGTTCCGTACGGTGCATAAACCCGTGCAGGAGGGGAAGTCATGTCCCAAACGTATCGCTTTGACACGCGAGTGGTCCACAGCGGTCGCCGGCAACCGTTGCCCAACTTCTATCCCACCGTCCCCCCGATTTACCTGACCACGACCTTCGCGTATCCAGAATATCGGGAAACGGACGCGGTGTTCTTCCACCAACGTGACGGCTATGTGTACAGCCGGTATGGCACCCCCACTCACCGTGCCCTGGAAAGCGCGGTGGCGGACTTGGAAGGGGGAGATGTCGCCTTCTGTACGGCCTCAGGCATGGCCGCGGTGCACCTCGCGCTGCTGGCCGCCGGCGTGGGGCGCGATGTGCCCGTGCTGTTGGCCCAGGACGTGTACGGTTCCAGCCTGACGTTGGCGACCCGGGTGCTGGCCCGGTTAGGTGTGCCGGTCTATACAGTGGATGTTGGAGATATGACCGCTGTGCGTCGGCAGTTGGACACGGTGCGGCCCGGGGTGGTCTTCTTTGAGGTGATCTCGAATCCCCTCACTAAAGTGGCCGACGTGCCCACGCTTATCGAGTGGGCCCACGCGGTGGGGGCGCGAGTGGTGGTGGACAACACCTTTACGACGCCGTTCCTGTTTCGTCCCCTTGAACACGGCGCGGACTTTGTGGTGCATTCTGCGACCAAATACCTCTCCGGACATGGCGATGTACTGGCAGGTGTGGTGGTGACCCGTAAGGAGTACGCCTCTCAGGTTGAAACGTTGCTTCGCCAAGTGGGTAGCACGTTGGGGCCGATGGAGGCGTGGCTTGTTTACCGGGGGCTGAAAACCCTGGCCCTCCGTTTTCCGCGACAATGCGAAAACGCGCAGCGCATTGCCACGTTTCTGCAGACACACCCCCGCGTCGCGCGGGTGTATTATCCCGGCTTGTCCGACCATCCCGATCACGAACGGGCAACGCACCTTTTCGGTGGCCGCTATTACGGCGCGATCGTAGCCTTTGAGATCGCCGGCGCGGGTCAGGAGGAGGTGTTCCGCTTTTTGGACAGTCTGAAGCTGTGTTTGCCGGTGACGACCCTGGGAGATATTTACACCACCGTGCTGTATCCCGCGCGCAGCTCACACCACTATCTGACCGATGAGGAACGCGAAGCCCTGGGTATCGGCCTCGGTTTGGTACGTCTGTCCGCCGGTATCGAGAATGGGGAAGACCTGATCGAAGACCTCGCCCACGCGCTGGCCCAGGTAGCGTCATGACACCTGTGGATGTACTGGTAGGGCTGGATGTGGGGACGACCTCGGTGAAGGCCGTGGCCTTTGCGCCGGCCGTGCGTTCTGTGGTGGCAGTGGTAGGCCGCCCTACTCCCAAGGTGTCTCCCCGCTCGGGTTGGCACGATTTCCCGCCGGAAGCCCTGTGGTCCACCGTCTTGGAGGTGCTTCAAGCACTGGTGGAGCGCCTGCAGGCAGAATACCGTCCCATCGCCCTGGGCATCGCCAGCGTAGGGGAAGCGGGCCTCCCTCTGGACGCGCATGGACGTCCTCTTTATCCCATCATTGCTTGGTTTGACCCGCGTGGTGGGGAGTACATTGGGCAGTGGCAGGCCGACCTGGATGCCCGCTGGTTGTACATGGTAACCGGCCACCATACCCGCTCAATTTACACCGCGTTCAAGTTGCTGTGGTTGCGTGACCACGTGCCGGAAGTTATGCATAACATGGCACACTGGTTGTTTGTGGCCGATTTCATTGCGTTTCGGCTCACCGGTTGTATGGCTACTGTGCCTACCCTGGCCGCACGTTCTTTGCTCTACGATGTCATCCACCATCGTTGGCATCCGGAGTTGTTGGCACGGGTTGGTTTAACCGTCGAACACATGCCTCCGGTACGGGCCGCCGGTGAGGTGATAGGGTTGCTGGCACAGGAGGTTGCCAAGCGTACAGGGCTGCCATCGCGCTTGCCGGTAACCATCGCCGGACATGACCATCCGGTGGGGATGGTGGTAGCCGGTGTGCAGGAACCGGGCATCATTGTGGATTCCAGTGGGACGGCCCAAGCCATCGCGGCATGGAGCGCGCGTTTCGTGGGTGATGAAGGGTTTTCTGCCGGACTGACATGTTACCCGGCCACGGTGGGAGGGGGGTATCTCGTCCAGGGAGGCATGGCCACGGCAGGGGCTGCCCTTGAGTGGCTGGCCCGACTGATCACCGCCGGTGACGTGGACGCGTTGCTCCGATTGGCGGCTACGGCCCCTCCGGGGGCGCGGGGCGTGGGATGGATACCCTTCTTGAGAGGGGCAGGCACACCGTACCGGAAAAGCACTGCGCGTGCCCTCTTTTATCACCTGGACTTGGACCATGGCCCGGCCGACATGGCGCGGGCTCTGGTCGAGGGCTTGGCCTGTTTCTTGGCCGAGAATGTGGACCGCATCGCGCCCTTTTTGCCCCAACCGGTACGAGAAATCCGGGCCATTGGCGGCAGCAATCGGGAACGGTTCGTGTTACAGGTGAAAGCCAGCATGACCGGATATCCCCTGCGGCCTGTGGACATTCCCGAAGCAGTGGGGGTGGGCGCGGCCTGCATCGCCGGACTTAGTGTGGGCTGGTGGACCGACCTCCAGGATATTGCCCAAAACGTGCCGATCGTGCCCGACCCGGTGCTGCCCGAGCCCACATGGCAGGAGGTATACCGCGACCTCCGGAAACGGTATGCTTACTGGGTGCAGGCCGCTCTCGCGGCTCCTGGCGCGCCTTCTTCCTGAAACGCTCCCCGGCGATCACCGACGTGGCCCCCTATCAGATCGGTGGTGGCTCGCGTGTTTGATCAACGCACCCATTGGTAGGGCGCGGCATCGCTCAACTTTTAAGACCTCGTGCATGGGGGGCACCCGTGAGAAAAAGGGTTCTTGAGGAGGAAATACCGTAATGGGAGTGGAGAAAAAAGCGATACCCCCGATCCGCCGGGCTTGTTAGAGTGTTACATAAGGTGTGGTAAGCAACGTCACGCTCTTCCGGAGGATCAAGTTGCGCCGGGACGTTAAAACCACTAGTATTATGGCGATGGCCGGCTTCTGGTATCCCACCGGAGAGCAGCGTGCTTGTTCGGTTGTGACGCCCACCTTCTGCGAGGAACAGGACACGTTGCGAGCGACTACCGGTTTGAGGGTGTGGTGAACGTAGCGGACATCGGTCTGTTCCGTGGTGGTACACCGTTTATGACCTATCCTGGCGGATACAGGAGTAGGGAGCAATGAGTGAGAAATTGCCGACACGCAGCGAGAACTACGCGGAGTGGTACACGCAAGTGATTTTGCGCGCGGAGCTGGCGGACTATTCGCCCGTGCGAGGGTGTATGGTCATCCGCCCTTATGGTTACGCGTTGTGGGAAAATATTCGTAATGCCCTGGACCGTCGCTTTAAGGAGACGGGCCACGTCAACGCGTATTTCCCGCTTTTTATTCCTATGTCCTTTATTGAGAAGGAAAAGCAACACGTGGAAGGATTTGCGCCCGAGCTGGCAGTGGTCACGCACGGTGGTGGAAAGGAGCTGGAAGAACCACTTGTGGTACGACCCACATCGGAGACCATCATCGGCTACATGTACGCTAAGTGGATCCGCTCTTATCGGGATTTGCCGGTGCTCATTAACCAATGGGCGAATGTGGTGCGCTGGGAGATGCGCACGCGCTTATTTTTGCGCACGATGGAGTTTCTCTGGCAGGAAGGTCACACCGCCCACGCCACCGCGGAGGAGGCAGAAGAAGAGGCCCGACGGATGTTAGACGTGTATGCCGATTTCCTGGAAAACGAAGCAGCAATCCCTGTCATCAAAGGGCAGAAATCCGAAATTGAGAAGTTTGCCGGTGCGGTGCGTTCCTACACGGTAGAAGCGATGATGGGCAACAAGTGGGCGTTACAGGCGGGGACCAGTCACAATCTGGGCCAGAATTTTGCCAAGGCGTTTAACATTCGGTATCTGGACCGCAACAACCAACTGCAATACGTGTGGACCACCTCTTGGGGCATGAGCACGCGAGTGGTCGGGGCTATTGTGATGGTTCACGGGGATGATCAGGGCCTCCGGCTACCCCCTCGCCTGGCCCCGATTCAGGTGGTGATTGTGCCCATCTGGCGTCAGGATGTGGATAAAACCCGGGTGGTGGAAACTGCGCATCGGGTGGCGGCCACTCTGCAAGAAGGGGGCATCCGTGTGCACGTGGATGACCGCGAGGAACACACGCCCGGTTTCAAGTTTAACGAATGGGAGTTACGGGGCGTCCCGGTACGGATAGAAATCGGCCCGCGCGATCTCGAGGCCGATCAAGTGGTGCTCGCCCGTCGAGACATGCCGGGCAAGGAAGGTCGCCGGACGGTCCCCATGGCGGAGGTGTTGTCCGGGGTCCAGGTGCTCTTGGCAGAGGTGCACCAGAGCCTGTTCGCGCAGGCCAAGCGGTTCTTGGAAGAGAATACGCACGAAGTCAGCACGTACGAGGAATTTAAGGAAGTGCTGGCCACGCGAGGCGGGTTTATCCGGGTGTTCTGGGCCGGTTCGGATGAGGATGAAATCCGCATTAAGGAGGAAACCAAGGCTACCATTCGCTGTTATCCCTTTGACCACGATGGTAGCGAGGGCACGTGTTTTTACACAGGTAAACGGACCACGCGCGTGGCCATCTTTGCCCGTGCGTATTAACCGCGCACGAGGTGCACGTTCGACAGGGCGGTGGAGAGTTTGCCCTGTAGGGCGCCACCGCCCATTCATGGATTCAGCGTAAAGGTTGGGTGCGGGACGGTGTCACCCTTCAGCAGCTTCCCAAGGGATGGTAGTAGGGCTCATTCTCCTCAGGCTAAGCGCGCATGAGGCAGCAACGGGGAGTGTCCGAAGAACAGTTGGTCCAGGCAGCCAAGCGCGGGGACCTGGCCGCATTTAACCGGCTGGTGCTCATGTATCAGCAACAGGTGTACAACATCGCCTACCGTTTGTTAGGGGATCCAGAAGCGGCAGCCGACGCCACGCAGGATGCTTTCCTCAAGGCCTATGAACGTCTTCACCAGCATCGAGGAGGATCTTTCCGCGCCTGGCTGCTGCGCATTGTCACTAACACCTGTTATGACCAGCTGCGCAAACAACAACGGTATCCTACCCAATCCCTGGACAATCTGTATTCGGACGCAGCCGACTCGACCGTAGAGTCTGACCGTTTGCCCGAGTGGCAGAGTGATGCAGCTTCGCCTGAAGAGATGGCCCTTCGGCATGAGGTGTTTCGCGTTATCCAGGAGGGGTTGCTCTCCCTATCCCCGGAGCATCGCACCATTATTGTGTTGAGCGACATCGAGGGATTAAGTTACGAGGAAATCGCGGTGGTGTTAAACATTCCGATAGGTACGGTGAAATCGCGTTTGAGCCGAGCACGGGCACGACTGCGGGACTACCTGCGCACTCATCACGCGGAACTCCTGCCGGAGGCATACCGTCTGTAAGGTAGCTTGGCACGAGAATGAGGAGTACAAAGGGCATGCTGCGACAACGGGAACGTCATGTGGATACAGAGACGCTGAGCTTGTATATCGACCGTCGGCTGGCCCCTTCGGTCCATGAGCAGGTCGCTCGGCACCTGACGCGGTGCCAGCGCTGCCGTGATGACTACGAATCCTTACGCCAGACGGTACACCTGTTGCGGTCTATGCCTCGGGTGGCGGTGCCTCGGGCCTTCACCCTGAGTGAAGCGGACATTCGCACGCGTCAGTCTTCCCGCGCCGCGTGGGGATGGATGCAATGGGCTACTGCGCTGGTAGCCGCGCTGCTGGCGTTGATGGTTAGCCTGGATATCTTTGTGCAGACGATCTTTACCCCCCCGGCTGCGCCACCTCCTCAGGTCATGGATGCTTTCCAGGCAGCTGAGGCCCCTAGTGAGACTCCGGTATCCCAGGCGGTGCAGGAAACCCCGGCTGTCAAGGCACGCTCGCGTCAGGAACCGCGGTCTCTGGGAAACGAGGTGATGGTAGCACCGGCACAAGCCCCTGTTGCGCCTGAGCAAGAGGTGTCTGTGACCCCTTTGGCGACGACAACACTTCCGGACACCCCGTCAACACAGCCATCACCTGCTGGCCCCCGGCCCTTTGGCTGGCCCCCATATCGATGGGCAGAGGTTCTTTTAGCCGTCCTCTTGGTGGGTCTCCTTATCCTTCAACGGACACACCGTGCGCGTTCTGGATAGTTGGCCTTCTCAGGTGCGTCATCGATGCCTGAACTGCCAGAAGTGGAAACAATTCGCCGGGAGCTTGCTCCGTTAGTAGTGGGACGTTGTCTGGTCACCGTACAGTTTTATTGGCCGCCGGTGGCGGCGTTGCCCCCGGCCGACGCGTTCGCCCGGGAAGTGAAAGGCCGGTGTGTGCGGGCAGTGGGCCGACGGGGCAAGTATCTGTTTCTGGAACTTGACGGTTCCCGATACTTTTTCGTTCACCTGCGCATGACCGGTCAGCTTCACCGTGAGGCTTATCCCTTCTCCCCAGACCCCCACACGCGCGCGGCTATCGTGTTGGATGACGGTTATGCGTTACGGTTCCGGGATCAGCGGAAGTTTGGCCGGTTTTATCTGGTTGATGATCCGGAACGCGTGGTGGGGGACCTGGGTCCCGAGCCATTGGATCCTTCTTGGACTCCCCAAAAGCTGGCAGATGTGTGTCGTCATCGGCGCGCGTCGGTGAAAGCTGTCCTTCTGGACCAACACGCGGTAGCCGGGCTGGGGAACATCTACGCGGACGAAGCACTCTTTGTGGCGGGCATTCACCCTTGCCGGCAGGCGGCCTCCTTGACAGAGGAGGAAGTAGCTCGCCTCCACGCGGCCATACGCCACGTGTTAACGGAAGCTATCCGGCAAGGGGGCACTACTATGCGCTCGTACGTGCGTCCTACAGGTACTACGGGGACGTACCAACATCACCGGCGAGTCTACCGGCGTGCAGGGATGCCCTGTCCTCGCTGCCAGACGCCCATTCAGCGTTGTCGAGTGCAAGGGCGCTCAACGCACTTTTGTCCCCACTGTCAGCCCCTGTGAACCTGCCATTGGATGTGTGTTACTCGGGCGTAATCCCGGTCAGGCGTTCATATTCACGCCACAGGGAGCGCTCCTCCTCCTCAGCAGCTTGACGGGCTTCCCGGTATACCCGATGTACAAGATCACGGATGGTCGCCTGATGCGGATCGTCGGCATTGGCTGTGAACAGGCCCACCAGAAACCCACCTGCCGTGCCGAGGAGCATACCCCATAACCAAGCACCTAGCATGATGCCCTCCTCTTATCCAAAGCCCGGTAACTTAAGGATACACGATTTAATTCGTTTCGGATAAGCAGAGGCTCTCGGTAGTATATTATGATGGTGGAGTTAAGCCAGGGGCGTACATTGTGGTATGACCAAGGGGGAGCCATTGAGCACCGGAGCCTGGTTGAATGCTCATCCTGAGGGTCGAAGGGAGGGGAAACAGGCATGGCATCTTCTGTGATACGGCGTGAGGCAGTGTTGCGTGCATTGCGGGTGCGCAAAATCCATTTGCGGAAACACGTGTTGGCCCGTGTTCCTGAGGCCGTTGCCCGAGAGTTCCGCCATGCATGGGCGCCCGTGGACGCCCTTGTGGGATATTTTGGACTGTTTCCTGACCAGTTGCTGCACTTCTGGGCAGAACACCCGGCAGGCCATGTGGTGATCACCGAGGGAGAGGCAGGATACGTGCCCGGTACGGTACATGAGGGGCGTCGTGTCCTGCAGGGGGTGGCGTTTATCCCGGTGACAAGCCTGGTCGGCGAGGGAGAACACCCTCTGTTGTTCGTAGCCCATGTGTTGGATCACCTGTTGGGATGTAATGGCGCGGTAGACGGGATATGGCTGTCTGAGGGGGGAGGGTACACCGAGCTCTGGCAGGAGGTGGGGCAGCGACTGCAACGACAATTTGCCCTGGGGTACGCGAGCACAGAGGCCGCACGCACCGATCCGCGCCGTTACTTTGCCGAGGGGTTAGTCGCCTACTGGCGCGATCGCGTTGGTTTGCGGGTGCAGGATCCAGGTTTGGAAGCAATTTTTCGCACCACGGTATTGTCCCACGCGTTCTGGCAACGCGTGGGTGTGTGACCACCCCGTCTGCCTGCGGCGACCGGGGAAGGGGGCAGTTATTTGCGGTCCGGCCATATCACCGGGTATGATAGGTGTACTGCTGGGCGGGCACGCTGCAACGTGGAGTCTGTACAAGGAAGCCGTGGCCATCCTTGGCGGAGGACGTAACGCCCAGGGAAGGAAGGGAGCCCATCCATGATCATAACCACGCGGACGCTCTTGTGGGGTGGGTTGATCGTTAGCCTCTTTGCCTGGCCCAGCCTGGTGATCCTAACGGGTTTTGCCCGGCCCACACGTTGGAACGTGGTGCTGGCTTTGGAGTTGACCTTTGTGGCGGTGACGGCACTGGCCGTCACCGTGCTGGCCTTCATCTTTCGCATGCGCGGGAAGGATTACCCTCGACGTGTGTTGCGGGAGGGGGTGCTCATCGGCCTTGTGGTCGTGCTCCTATTAGCCCTCCAGTATCTGCGTTTGCTGACGTGGATTATTGCCCTGGGGCTGGTACTGGTGTTCCTGCTGCTGGAAGGCCTTTTTCTCTACCGCGAACGACGGCATCAGAAAACACCTGCTCCTGCTGCTGAACGCCCTGAGGTTCGTCCCCGACCCCGGGCACGGCGGGAACGCAAGACACCCTCCTCCTGAACGCGAGCCCTTTTGCACTACCCCAGAGTGCCGGTTGTCAGGGTACAATCAAGCCCGACGAGTACAACCCGGCCTGTCAGACATTTTCTAGGAAGGGATGAGGTGAGTCATGCGGGCATTTCCGGAAGGGTTCCTCTGGGGGACGGCGACGAGCAGTCACCAAGTGGAGGGGAATAACGACAACAATCAGTGGGCCTTGTGGGAACAACTGCCGGGGCGTATCTGGCAGGGGCAAAAGGCAGGACGGGCCTGTGATTGGTGGCGTAACGCGGAGCGGGATTTCGACCTGATGGTACAGTTGCATCAGAACGCGCATCGGTTAAGCATCGAGTGGAGTCGTGTGGAACCTGAAGCCGGTCAGTTCGACGCCCAAGCTCTCGCACGCTATCGAACAATGATCGCCGGTTTACGGGAGCGCGGCATTCGACCCATGGTGACGCTTCATCACTTCACCGAGCCCCTTTGGTTCTGGCGTCAAGGCTCGTGGCGTCATCCCCAGGCACTGGCGCGGTTCCGTCGTTACGTGGAGCGGGTGGTGGACGTGCTCGGTGATCTGGTGGATCTGTGGTGTACCGTCAATGAGCCGGTAGTATACGCGGCGTTGGGCTACCTGATAGGGCGATTTCCACCAGGCCAGCATCACCCGGTACGCGGTTTCCAGGTCCTGCGGCAGCTGGTGCTAGCCCACGCCACCGCGTATCACACCATCCATGAGCGCCGGCCCGGGGCTCAAGTGGGGTTGGCTAAGAGCCTGTTCATCTTCGCCCCATGGCGTCCTCATCGTCCCCTGGACGTTCTCATGACCACGCTGGTCCGATACCTTTACAACCAGCTGGTACTGGACGCGGTACACGATGGCCATCTCCGTCCCCCTTTGGGGTGGGACACCCAACCTTATCCGGGGTTGGCTCACACTGCCGATTTCATCGGCATCAACTACTACGGCCGCACTATGGTTGCCTTTTCGCCACGGCACCTCAGAACCTTTTTCATCCACGAGTTCACGCACCCGGCGGGGGAAACCACGGACATTACCGCTACCGGCGAGCCGTACAGTGAGGTGTATCCCCAAGGATTGTATGAGCTCGTGCGGTGGGTATGGCAACGGTATCGAAAGCCCATCTATGTTACGGAAAATGGACTGCCGGACGAGGATGATGACCAGCGCCCCCGTTTTATTGTCCGCCATTTGGCAGCGTTGCACCGGGCATGGCAAGAGGGCGCGGATGTGCGCGGGTATTTTCACTGGACGCTGGTGGACAACTTTGAATGGGCCGACGGGTGGAAGTTGCGCTTCGGCTTGGTCGCCTTGAACCCGGAGACGCAGGATCGTACCCCGCGACCTAGCGCGCACGTCTACGCACGCATTTGTCAGACAAATGGGATCCCCGACGACCTGTGGACCCAGTACGGGGTGAACACGGACGCCACGGCGTGATGGGGGTGGAATTAGGCGGGGGCCATAATGAACCACGGCAACAGGGACACCGTCATTTTCACGCGTTTGTTCCTCTAGGTGAGCCATGATCGCGTACGGGGTGCTGGTTATCCTGTTGGTCACCGCGTTAGCCTTGGCACTGGGGCGCTGGCCTGTGGACTTGGTCGCGTTGACCGTGCTCCTGGTGCTGGTCCTGACAGGCATTCTCACCCCGGCGGAAAGTCTCCAAGGGTTCGCCGCGCCGGTGACGATCATCGTGGCCGGTACATACATGATCGGCATGGGATTACGCCGGGCAGGTGTGGGAACCGTGGTAGCTACGGTGCTGGTGCGGTTGGCCGGCACCGATGAACGGCGTATTATTTTCGCGTTGACGCTGGTGGCCGCCTTTCTTTCGGCTTTTTTGGCCAACTTGGCCGTGTTTGCGCTCATGCTGCCAGCGACCCTGACTTTGGCCGAACGTTATCATCTGCGCCCGGGTAAAGTACTCCTCCCTTTGGCCATAGCTTGCAACGTGGGGGGGCTGCTTACCCTACTGGGGGCTACACCGAACCTGGCCGCGTCTTCCCTGCTGGTGCAGGCCGGTTATGCCCCACTGGATCTCTTCGCGCTGACCCCTGTCGCCTTGCCGGCAACCCTCTTTGCCGCGCTGTACCTGAGCCTGGTGACCCCACGTTTTTTGCCTTCCGGTGAACTGCGTCGGCCCAGTCGACCTACCTTCGCCCAGATAGCGCATGATTATGGCCTGGAGCGCGGGTTACAATTGCTGCGTGTGCGTCAGCATTCCAGCCTTATCGGACGCCCTTTACGAGAATTGCACCTGCGGGAAGCGTATGGAGTCTCTATCTTGGAAATTCAACGTGGGCACCGACGTATCTCACCACCATCCCCGGACGACACCTTGATGCCCAACGACATCATTGTGGTGGAAGGTCGCCCCGGTGGCGTGGCCCAGCTGGTTGCCCAGCACACTCTGGAGCCGTTGGGGCGGTGGTCCCTGGAACGGGTGGCACGGCAACTGCCAGAGGATGTAGTGATGGCGGAGGTGCTGATTCCCCCGCGTTCTCCGCTGGCCGGCCGGACGCCGGCAGAGGTCAACCTGCGAGCACGGTTTGGCATCCATGTGATCGCCCTGTTGCGGGAGGGTCAGGCCCAGACTGAAGAAGTACGCACTACTCGCTTGCGGGTGGGAGATAGCCTGTTGGTGGAAGGGCCACGACACGGCATCCGACGAGCCGTAGAAGAAGGGTGGCTGATCGCCGCACATTACCTGGAAGAAGAACCCGGCGCGCAACCTACCGGCCGCCTCTGGATCGCGCTCACCATTGTCCTGGGCATGATCGTGAGTGTGGGGATCAACCTGTGGCCCCTGGAAATCGGTATGTTGCTGGCCGTGTTGCTCCTGGTGGCTACCGGGTGCCTCAAACCGTACGAAATGTATCGGGTCGTGCACTGGCGCACGGTCATCATGATCGCGGCTCTCCTGCCCCTGGGCACCGCGATGGAGAAGAGCGGCGCAGCAGCCTTGTTGGGGGCTTTCCTAAACACCCTCTTTGGTCCTTGGGGAGAGAATGCCTTAATTTCCGGCTTCTTTCTCTCCACCCTTCTGTTGACCCAGGTCCTCTCCAACACCGCGGTCGCCGTGTTGATGACCCCGGTCGCCCTTTCCCTGGCCACGACGTATCGTGTGTCCCCTTACCCCTTTGTGCTCGCCATTGTGTTCGGCAGCTCGGCGAGCTTTCTCACTCCCCTTACCGACGCGCTGAACATCACCGTGCGGGACCAGGGGGGATATCGCTTTTGGGATTACGTGCTCGCCGCCGGTCCTATCGTGCTCCTGTTCTGGCTCTTGTTGCTCCGGTGATACCTCCCGCGTCCGGTGGGACCGGTGTAGGCAGGGTTGCAGCAGTTGTCAGACAACTGCTGTTCCACCTATAATGGCCTTGCGGGGGACGTGTGTGGCCCGTCAGAGGGCACGAAATCGAACCGGACTCACAAGGAGGCGGTATGGCGAACACATTTGTTCCTGGCCCCACGTACGAGGAGATGCGTCATCCGGAAAAGATCCGGCCGGACATACGGGCTCAGGCACAGCAGGCACTGCACTCCGACGAGTTGAACCCCATCAACCTGTTCAACATTCACTGGAAGGATGCGCAGAATCGGGTGCGTTATGTGGTGTTACCGGAGGAGTTGACGGGAGTTGAAGCTAACATCATTGTGCTTGTGGGCAAAGATTTCCCCTCAGGCAGCCACAAGGTAGGGCCGGTGTACACAACCTTGATGGAAGCAGAGGTTATGGAGGGTGTGCGTCCCGGTGAGCGGGTGGTGGTGGGACCGTCCACGGGGAATTTTGGCATTGGCACGGCTTACGTAGCCCGACTGCGGGGGTATCAATCTCTGGTTGTGATGCCTGACAGCATGAGCGCAGAACGGTACGAGCGTATCCGCAAATACGGCGGTGATCTGGATTTGACTCCAGGTTCAGAGGCGGATGTTATTTTGACCCTGGAACGGACCCATGAGGTGTACATGAAGGACCCCCGTTATCTGGTGCTGGCCCAGTTCGAGTTGTTGCCCAATTACCGATTTCACCGTTATGTGACGGGATGGGCGGTCATTGAAGCGGCTCGTGAAGTGGGCAACAAGCGTGTGGACGCTTTTGTGTGCGCGCCTGGTTCCGCAGGCACTATCGCTGCGGCGGATGAGATCCTCACCTATTATCCGGACGCGGTGATCGTGGCCTTGGAGCCGCGTGAGTGTCCCACCCTTTACAACGGTGGCCAAGGGCAGCATCGGATAGAAGGCATAGGCGATAAGATGGTGACCCTCATCCACAACGTGTTGACCACCGATTACATTATGCTCATTCACGACGATGACAGCGTCAAGGGATTGAAGGTCCTCCAGGATGGTACCGACGTCCTGGTGGAACGGTTGGGTGTCCCTCGCGAGGTCGCGGCATCCTGGCGGGGGCTGTTCGGCATCTCGAGCGTGTGTAACATTATCGGTGCGATTAAAACAGCCCGCTTCCTGGGACTGGGGCGGGGGGATAACGTGGTCACCATCGCCACCGATGGGTTCGATCGGTACCCTTCGGTGATGGCCGACCTGGAACAGCGACGGGGCCCCATCGACGCGGACCGCTTGGAAATGTGGGCCCGGGGCATCTTTCGCGGGGCGACGACCCAGGAGATCCTGGACGTGCGCTCGCGAGAACAGAAGAACCGGCTGTTCCGCATGAAAGAGGCGTTGTGGACTCGCTTTGGTTATAGTGAAGCTTACCTGCGACAGATGCAGAGCCAGGATTTCTGGGATGCGGAGTATGCGAAGATCCCCGAGATTGACCGCCGTTTGCGCGCGTTGCGGGGGTGGTAACCAACGAGAGGGGGAGCACTTTCTAACCCAGGGTCAAAGAGCGGGGGCTCAGGGGGCTGGTTCCAGCGCGATGGCATCCAGCGCGATACCCAGGGTGCGGAAGTCCGGGTATCCACCCAAGCGGAGATAGGCGCTGGGTGCGCCGACCACCTCGAGGGCCGTGCCGGGACGAGCCCCCTTCACACCTATGAGAGCGTGAAATTGTCCCGGAAACTCCCGTAAGTCTACCTGGCTACCCAGGGTGCGGAGCGCGGCCACCGCTTCATCGGTCAAGGATCGGCTCGCGTCGTCCTTGGTGGCTACTAGGACGATGGCCCCTTCCGGAATTTGGGCGATAAATTGGGCCATGCGTTGTGCTTCGTACTCGTTGGCATACGTGTCGAAGCCGGTGCGGGTGATGACCTCGCCGCTGCGTGGGTCGAGGACGGTTAGGTTGTAGCCGCGACGGCCGTAGGACACATCGGTGCGGGTGCCGGTGTCATCAATGGTGACCATGTAGGCGCCCTCCGCAAAAGCGGTGATTTCCACATCCGTGGGCAGTCGTACCCCTGTATCGCCAATAAGCCAATCCCCCGCGAACACATCGCGTGGTCGGGCCGTCCAGCTGAAGGCCAGCTCGATGACATTGGTGTGGTCACGGGTGATGCCCGCCGGCACGGGGATGATGATCTCCTGCCATTGGGGCGTGAGTGTGTGAGGTGTTCCCACAGGGCGGCCGTTGATCCGCACGCGAAGGGTCTGGGGGGGCGCGCCCGCGTACGTGAAACTGAGGGCGCGCATCACTAGACGGTGAGGTCCTGACCCGTCCGCGCGCAGGAACACCCTTGCGGTTGTGCCCGTTTGGCCGGCCCACACCGCGCTGCGACCTTGGATGATTTCGTTCTCATACCACCCCTCGCCCAGGTACGCTTCCGTGCCCGGTTCGCCCACATCTACCACCGAGGCCACAGGGTACGTGGCCTGGCGTACTCGGTAGACCGTGATCCCTGCCTCCTGCCAAACGGGTGTGGGCTCCAGGGGTAACACGTCCTTCGCGAAGTCCCACGTCGTCCGCCAGGTGTCCACATAGGGGTACCGTCCGGGTATGGGAGGGAAGAGCAGCACATACCGCACGTTGTAGAGGCGCATGAGCTCGGCCGCCTGGTCACGAGCACGGGCCACCAGGTCGGGGGAGGGTGTGGTCCCAAATTCGACCTGCGCCAGGGCCTGAAAGAGGGGGATACGGCGGAAGTACTCCATCTTGAAGGCAGGGGCGCGACTTGTGTTACCGCCTAAAATGTACTTCTGGTGCACGCTTTGGTAATACTGAAGTTGCGTGCGTTCCACACCGAACACGCCGAAGGAGTTACGCCAACCGAGGGGGATTTGCAGGAGGGTAAAGTCGCCGGGTTCGGCCGCGATGGCTTTGTACAGTGTGGGCACCCGCGCATCGGAGAGGGGCATGGGTAGGGCAGCGTGTTCAAAGAGCACCGCTAGCGTGAGCACCAGGGCAACGGTAGCTCGACGAACCGGGCGATTACGGGCCAGCCGGAGGAGCAGCCATTGTACCCCGAAGCCGGCCAAGACGGCCAAAGCCAGCATGACCATCATCCCATTACGGTTGGGTACCCGGTTACCCTTCACGAACGGCAAATAATGAAGGACGGCGAAGGGCATGGGCACGCTGATAGGAATGCCATCCATGTCAAACTGCCATTGGCCGTTGACCTGGAGAACTGGACCCAGGGCAAACAGGGCAAAAAGGAGAGCTACCCCGATCCAGGGTCGGGCGAGACGACGGTAGGTCCACGCGCCCACCAAGGCCAGGCCAACGGTCGCGTACCCAACAAATAGTGTGTTGATGTCCGCAAAGCGAGCGGTACCCTCTTCAACGGCCCGTAGAGCGGCCTGCCAGGGTTCCCCCCAGACGGGATGCAATGCGGTAGGGGTGAGGAACCCTAACAGGTCCACCGAGAGCTTAAGGCTGTCACCCCAGCCCTGAAGTACATAATCCTGTCCGATCTGTTCCCGCACCATGGGGATCAGGACCGGGCTCCACAGGAAAGCGGCTACCCCTCCTATCACCGCTCCCCGGACCAGGGCATCGCGCCACCAACGCCAGGGGGTATCGGCGGCGCGGGGGTATGTCAGGATCACCACGGCGGTGAAAAAAGCGAGGAACACCGCGAAGATACTTTCGGCCAGAGCAGCCAGGGTGAACATAAGGCCTGCTATAGCCGCCTCTCGGTACGCCCGGGGAATTGGTGCGTCCAGCGTGCGAAACAAGTACAACGCATAGAGAGGAAGGCCTAAGGTGCTGACCATGTTGTAATGCCCCAGGGCGGCATAAACCGAGCGGTTTGAGGCAAAGGCAAAGATGACTCCCGCCACCGCTGCCCCTATGAGCTGCACGCTCGTTGAGGTCCTTTTTCGGGTCAGGTACATGACCAAAAGGAAGGTCCCATATCCGCTGGCCACCACTTGAAACCACAACCCCAAGTTAGAGGCCAGGGCCAGGTTGCCCGTGGCCCAGTACACGGGAAGGGATACGCCTACATGTAGAAAGTTGTACGTGTAAAGGATGAGGTCGATCCCTACTGGGTGCCAGATGAGGGTGGCGTGCAAGGGCGATGATGACAGGGTGAGGAGCGCGTACTGGAAATACCAGATGTTCCACAGAAAAGTAAACTCGTCAAAGGCCCACGTGGGTGTTCCTGGGACGTGGGTGGTCAAGCGTAGGGGCAGGGGCCACCACCAGAGTACAGCTAGGACGGTTAGTCCGCTGAGGTAGGCAAGGTGAACCCGCCAGCCGTTTGTCCTGTGCATGAGCGTCCTTGACCGTTGTCTTCTCATCGAATATGTCCGACCGCCGCCTGAAGGACTATCCCTTCCCTGCGCGCAGCCGGAGGGTGTCAGTGAGGGATTGTAGCACCATGGCAGGGGTCGGTTAAAACGCGCGTCCTCAGGGAGTGGAGAGCGTGTTGTGTGCGGGGACTGTGTCGGGTCGGTTTTAGGTACTTGAAGTCCCCATCGCCGGAACCTGTAACGTATCGTTGTGTTCGCGAGGAAGTTGACCGGTCTCCTCTCTCACGGTTAACATGCAGGGCGAAGAGAGTGCGCGGGAGCGCGTGCTGTGGTGCGGTAGGGCGGATAAAGAGGGCATGCGTATATGTAAGGGGAAAGTTTGTTCATCGTGGGGTCCCGTGGTGAGGTGTGTGCAGGTGAGTACAGAGAGCGATAGGAGGTGACCTATGAGCACGGCAACGACCCAGGAAAGGGAAGAGCGCCGTGAGCGACCCGTGGTGGACACGTTGCGTACCTTGTTCCTGGCCAGCATCGGGGCGCTGGCTTTGACGCGGGATGAAATTGAACAGATGGTGCGCCGTTTGGTAGAGCGGGGCGAACTGGCCGAAAAGGATGCGCGCAAGTTGCTGGACGAGGTGTTGGCCGCCCGTAAAGAAGGGCTTGATCGGTGGGGCGCGCGCATTGAAGAGCGGGTGGAACACGTCCTGGAGCGCCTGCGCATCCCACGCCAGCAGGACCTGGAAGGCCTGGAGGCGCGATTATCGGCACTAGAGGCTAAGATCGACGCGTTGATGGCGCAGCTGGAGGAGCGCTCGGAGGCGGAGGAGTAAAGGGCGCAGGCGCGCCACGCGCGTGCAGGATGCGGTGCACTTCTCGCATCAACAGTTCGGGACGTTCGTCCCGCAAGAGGGGCAATCGCTGGCGCACCCGCTGTACTTCCTTAAGGTTGATTTCGGCCTGTAAGCTGTACTCTTCAAAGTACGGCGCTTGGGCAATAATTGTCCCGTCTGGGCCGTAGATCGCGGAGCCTCCCCAGAAGTTGATGCCGTCCTCGATTCCGGCCCGGTTGCAGTGGAGGACGTACACGGTGAAGAGGGCCGCGTACGTCTGGTTCACTTCTTCGACAAAGCGACTGCTGTCCAGCTTGCCGCGCCCCCGCAATCCACGACCAGGACTGGCAGAATGGTGGATGAACACGTCCGCGCCGTCCAGCCAGAGAATGTACGGGGGACTGGCATGCCAGAAGTCCTCACAGATGAGCATCCCGGTGCGTCCCCACGGCGCGTCAAACGCCCGTACGCTGTCCCCAGGGGCGAGATCGCGGCCTTCGAGAAATAGGCCGTATGTGGGCAGGTATACCTTTCGGTGGACATAGAGCAAGTGGCCGCGGTGAATGTATGCCGCGGCCGTGTAGTAGCGGTGTCGACGGTCCTCTTCCACGAAACCGACCACTAAGTCTACCCGGTACTCCTCGCTCAACCGGCCCAGCTCCCTGAAGACAAAATCGTCCGGATCGTGCGGTCGTAGGGCTACATCCGGCACCAAATCGTACAGTAAATACCCGCTGAGAGAAAGCTCGGGGAAGATGATCAAATCGCTCGTGGGACCGTGTTCTGTAATCCAGCTCACGTGTTTTTCGAGGTTCTGCCGGACATTTCCGAGGACAGGTGCCAGTTGTGCTAGGGTTACTCGCAAATACATGGCATTAGGCCTCCCGGCGGATGTGTACATCAGGTCAGCACTATGGTACATCCTCCTAAAGAGGGTGCCAACTTGCCCCTGGCTTCGGGACGGGAAGATACCCGGGACGTTCATCTCAACCTGACCGGCTGAGAAGGGGGGACGAAGCGGAAGTAGTGTTCCGGGGGGCACCTGGCGGTATAATACGACCGAGGGGGCATCGTGGTCCTGTAGTAGGCCCGTGGGGCAATCCCCAGAGGAGTCTCGATGGTGCAGCAACAACTATCACGCCCGCGTGTGCTCATTACGGGGGTCAGTGGTTTTCTGGGGCGATGGGTGGCAACCTTCGCGACGGCCCATTATGAGGTTATGGGCACGTATTTCCGTCATGCGGTGGTCCTGCCGGGGGTGCGAACTTTCCCGCTTGACATATGTGACCCTCAGGCAGTGGCTGATTGTGTAGCCCACTGGCAACCGGAAGTGATCCTCCACGCGGCCGTGTACATCGGGGAAGTGACCCGCATGCGCGAGGTGATCGTGGAGGGGACCGGCCATCTCTTACGGGCAGCCGAGCGGGTCGGCGCGTATTTCGTGTATGTGTCCACCGACCTGGTCTTTGATGGAGAACACGCGCCTTACGCGGAGACCGATCCGCCACGTCCTGTTCTTCCTTACGGGCAGGCGAAATGGGAAGCGGAGCGACAGGTACGTTGTTTCCCGGGAAACGCGCTCATCGTACGGCCATCGTTGCTGTGTCATTTGGATCCACCCGATCCCCGGACCCGGTGGGTTCTAAAAGCGGCTAACGGGCAAGTTGAGGCTACCTTCTTCGTCGACGAGTTTCGCACACCGGCCTGGGTAGTAGATGTAGCCCGTGCTCTGGTGGAAGTGATGGCGCGTCGGGTACAGGGTGTGTTGCACTTGGCTGGCCCCCAGCGGTTGAGTCGCTACGACCTGGCCGTACGCCTGGCGCACGCATGGGGACTTCCGTCGGACCGTTTGCGGGCAGGGCGCCGTGCAGAGAGTGGGCTCATCCGGCCTGGGGACACATCTTTGGACACCACCCGAGCGCGTCGGCTGTTAACTACCCGTTTGCACAGCATCGACGAGGGCCTCCAACGGCCCGACATCAGCCGATGCCCAGATCCTGCCCAAAAGAGGCAGGTCCCGGAGCCGGGCGACTCCGGGACCTGGCACACCACACCAGGAGGAGAGCGTAGCACGTGAAGCGGTCCTACGCCTTGGAGCAGGTTGTCTCGGTTGTGGCATCTCCTTTGTACCACAGGTTGTGAAATACGTCACTGATCTAGATCATATTTGCCCACAAATGTCCGAAAAAGACGGGCGTTGGGTCGGCGGGTAGGTAAGTCTGTGTACCGGGCAGGTGGCCGAGATTATCCTGTGAGGGAGCAAGCAGAACGGGAGAGACGGATGAGGGGGCGATTTTACCCTTGTGAGGTTCAGGGGCGAGCCGCAAGGGGATGGTGTGCGCTGTTCCGGTGGGTGATGGTGCTCCTGATCGTGCTGGGAGGGCATGGCGATCCAATCTTCGCCCAGGAAACGTTGGGCGAAGAGACCGACATACTGGTAACCCCCTCGTCGCCGGCGCTGCGTCTGATGCAACGGGCAGAGTCCATTGTGGCACAGATGTCGGTCGCGGACCGGATCGGCCAGTTGTTTTTGGTCACCTTTGAGGGCAACACCGTCACTCCGGAAAGTCCCATCGCCACGTTGATTACTCGTTATCGGATTGGGGGCGTGGTGTTACATCCGAGCAATAACAATTTCCGCAATGAGGGGGACACTGCAGCTCAGGTGTTGTCTTTGGTCAACCGGTTACAAGCTCTGGCGTACGGGTACATCCTGCCGGAAGCCTACAGTCTGGAACCGCAGCCGGACGTGCTTGTGCCCTTGCCACCTTCGCCCGGTGAGGGGCCGCCTCCCCCCGTGCCCATCACATCCAGCGTTTCCCTCCCTCTGTTTGTGGCCGTGGCTCAGGAAGGGGATGGGCCACCCTTTACCCTGTTGTACAACGGGTTTTCTCCCCTCCCCAGCCCGATGGCCCTGGGTGCCACCTGGGATCCCGATCTTGCCCGGGATGTAGGACGAATCGTGGGGCGTGAGTTGGCCGCGGTGGGTGTTAACATGCTCCTTGGACCATCACTGGATGTGGTCGTGACCCCGCGTCCGGAACTCCGTGGGGATTTTGGGGCTCGGGTTTTTGGTGGCGACCCTTACTGGGTGGCCCAGATGGGACGGGCTTACATAGCCGGTGTGCATGAGGGGAGTGTGGGACGGGTGTTGACCGTGGCGAAACACTTCCCGGGCCAGGGGAGCGCGGACCGGCGGCCCGATGAAGATGTCGCGACTGTGGCCAAGTCCCTGTCTGAGCTGCGCAAAATCGAACTGGCTCCCTTCATCGAGGTCACTCGTAAAGCGCCGGCCGAGAGCCTAACCGTCACCGATGGGCTCCTCTCTTCGCACATCCGATATGAGGGGTTTCAGGGGAACATCCGGGAACGCACACCTCCTATCAGCCTGGCACCGGAATTGCAAGACATTCTTGCGTTGCCCGAATTTAAGTATTGGCATGAGGCCGGAGGCATCCTGGTTACGGACGCGTTGGGCGCGCAGGCTATTAAGCGGTATAAGGACCCCACTCTTCAGGCCTTTCCCTACAAACAGGTGGCTTTAGAGGCCTTTTTGGCAGGCAATGATGTGCTGTACCTTGCTCAATTTAGCCTGTCGGGAACCTTTGAGGAGCAATACGCTAACATTGTGGACACCATTTTGTACTTCCAGGAGCGCTACCTGCAGGATCCCGCCTTCCGCCAGCGGGTGGACGCGGCGGTTACCCGGATTGTCGCCCGTAAGCTGGCCCTTTACCCTCAGCTCGACCTGACAGACGTCCTGGTCTCACGGGAGGCGTTGGCCGATATCGGGCAAGGGGGCAACATCACCGCGCAGGTTGCGCGGGCTGCGGCCACGCTTCTGTACCCGGGATGGCAGGAGTTAAACGACCGTATTCCCGCGCCGCCTCAACTGGGGGAACGTATCCTGTTCCTGGTAGAGGATCGTGGGTGGCAGGAATGCCCGGACTGCCCGGTGGTGCCCGCCATTGCACCGGAGGCGCTCCCCCGGATCACGCTTGCTCTCTACGGGCCGGAGGCGACAAACCAGGTGCAGGCGGAGCAGGTACAATCCCTGCCTTTCAGTGTGGTGGATGCGTATTTAGGCACCCGTACTCAGGGTGAGGAGGACCTGTCTGTCCGCCAGGCGTTTGAGGAAGCCCGGTGGATCATTATCTTCACAACCCGGGTGCCTGCAGAGGAGTATCCGGATCGAGACGTCCTCAGCCGCCTGTTAAGTGAGGGACGGGATCTTCTGCAGGGGAAATATGTGATCGTCTTTGCCATGAACGCGCCCTATTACCTGGATGCCACTGAAATTAGCAACCTCACAGCGTTTTATGCCCTCTACAGCAAGCCCCGGCCGTTCCTCGAAACCGCGGTGCGCTTGCTGTTTCGAGAGTTTGTGCCAACAGGTGCTTCCCCGATTAACATCCCGGCGTTAAGTTATGACCTGCGGGTGGCCACCGAACCTGACCCCGATCAGACGCTGGGGCTTTACATTGTCAACGTCGTGCGGTCGACGGGGGAGCGTGTGAGCGATCATGAGGCGCTTCAACTGTACCTGGGAGATACCCTGACGTTACGTACCACGCCTATTTTCGACCGCCAAGGGCATCCGGTACCTGATGGGACCCCGGTGGTGTTTCGTCTGTGGTATCCGGCGGAGTCTTTGGAGTTGCGACGTGAGACCGTCACTCGGGATGGGGTGGCCGAGGTGCAGATTACGTTGGACCGTCTGGGGGAACTGTGGATCTCGGTAAGCGCGTTGGAAGCCCGCACATCAACCCAGCTTCGTTTTAGCATTCGACAGGGCGAGCCCGGTCACGTGGAGACTGTGGTGCCTACTCCCACCCCCACGCCGACCCCTACCCCTACGCCGACTTTTACGCCCACCGTTACGCCGTCGCCGACCTGGACACCTACCTTTACCCCTACTCC
>WFWT01000039.1 GCA_015490995.1 Anaerolineae bacterium
GGTAATAAGAAGGAAAAGAAAGGAGAGCCGTTCACGAGCACCTTCGGTATCCTCCACAGGCAGTTCCACGGCCAGGCTGTAGAAGTGAATGGCTTGTGGGATGTCTCCCTCCGCTTCGCTCTGTCGCGCCAACTCGACGTACACGCGGTACAAGTTACGGGCCAGCAAGCCGTTGGCAAAGTCGGGGTCACGGGCTGCCAGGGGCGCCCAATAGCGCGCGGCCTCGGTGTACCGTTTGCGTTCAAAGGCACGCAGGCCACGCAGGTATTCCCGGATAGCGTCTCGCAGCGCGCGGGCTTCCTCATTGGTCGCGTCGTAGCGGAGGGCTTTGCGGATCGCGTCCCAGGCAACGCGAACTCCTTCTTCAGTACCCTCGGCCAGGGCCTCCTCAGCCCAGTTGCGATACGCCGTGAAGAGCCGTTGGATGACGTGATCTTTGCGGAAGTCCCCGTCCAGTGAGCGCACTTCTTCGTACAGCATGGCCGCGGTTTCCCAATCGGCCGCGGCGAAGGCAGCTTCTGCCTGTGCAAAGACTTCTTCTACCTGGAGGCGCTCTTTAAGCGCGGCGATACGACGGCGGACATCTCGATACTGGGGTGACTTCTCCGCAATACGTTGGAAGAGGGCCAGGGCTTCGGCCCACCGCCCCTCTTCTTCCAAAGCAATGGCCTCCTCGTACCACGCGGCCAGCTGACGCCGTTGTTGCACCTGGGATAACAACGCGCGCGCGGCTTCGTGTTCAGGATCCAGGGCCAGTACTTCGTTCAGGCGTTGTTCTGCGGTGTCCAAGTCCCCGTCCGCGAAGGCTTGCTGGGCCTCCTGGTAGAGAGCGGCTACTTGTTGTTGGCGGGTGGCGATCTCTTGACTGGGGAGCACGAACTGAACGTAACTCTGGTAGAGGATGACGGCCAAACCCAGGAGTACAAATACCAGGACGCCAATTGTCAAGCTGCGACGTGGAATTCGAGTCCAAGGTCGGGGCGCGGGTGGGGCTTGGGTAACGCTTTCGGAGGCGAAAGCTGCCCGGAGTTCGACGTCCACCAGTGCGCTGCGCACGCGCGGGTCATCCGGATAATCCTGTTCCAAGGCGCGCAGGAGGTTAAGGGCATCCTGCCATTGCCCTTGGCGCAAGGCAACCTGTACTTCGGTCCAGCGTGGATCGTTGTGCAGATCACGAGCGCTCTCTTTGGCGGTCATGGTTATGTGCTCTCCTGGGTGTACGCGGTTCGACAAGGATGGCACCTTTCGATCTGTCGCGGTGCCGATGAGGTCATCGCTTTGTATCACTTTCTGTATACGTACCCGGCGTTGTTTTTACAAGTTCGGCTGAATCTGGAACGCACCATTTCCCCGCTGGGGATGAAAGCATCCCCCTTACGTTCGGGCGGCGTGCCGGTTAACGGCTGAAGGCGGCCATAATGCGCGGGACAGCAGGTCCCAGAATGACGATGAACAGGGATGGGAAGATAAACAAGACCAACGGGATAAGCATTTTGATGGGGGCTTTGCGTGCCTGTTCTTCGGCCCACTGACGACGACGCTGTCGTAAAGTACGGGCTTGCGCTTGGAGAACGTCAGAGATGCTGGCCCCCAGCCGTTCGGCCTGGATAACTACTGCCACAAAGCTGCCTAATTCCTCCACCCCGGTCCGTTCCGCGAGATGGCGCAGGGCTTCTGCCCGTGGAACGCCCATGTGCAGTTCGTATAAAGTGCGCTGGAATTCCTCGGTCAGCGGGTTGGACCATTTGTCTGCCACGCGAGCCAGGGCAGCATCAAACCCGAGCCCCGCGTTGACAGCGATGGTGAGCATGTCAATGGCGTCGGGCAAAGCGCGACGGATGGCTTTCTGGCGGGCGCGAATACGCCGGTTGAGCCACATGTTGGGGTAAATGTACCCCAACAACAGGCCACCTGCCCCCAGCAGGAGGGCATTGCTCCACGGGATCTGGAGGGTAAAGACCAGCCAGAGCGTGGCCAGGAGGCCCAGTCCCGCGCTGAGGATGCGCAACCCCATGAAGTCCAGCGCGGAAAGTCCCCAGGGCTCCCCTGCCATCAGGAGGCGTTGCTGGACTCGGCCTAGGTTGGTGGTAGGGGTAAGTCGAGATGCCGCCTGGATCAACGTGCGTAACGCGGGGCGTAGCACCCGCTCCCGGAAAGGCTGCTGGAGTTCCAGATCTCGGGCGCGGAGGGCGTCCTGATACGCGTCAAGGAGTTGTTGCCACCGTTCATCGCGTCGGCGCAGGTGCGCCAGTCCCAGGATCGTGAACAGAACGGCAGCCCCGGCAAGAACACTGGCCAGTATGGCTTCGACCATCATTGGACATCCCTCCTTTAATAGTCCACCCGCAGCATGCGTCGCATTAACAGTTGGCCGATGCCCATCATAAACAGCGCGCTGAGGGGCAACCATCGCCATCCCGGTTCAAACATGGGGTTGAGGTATCCCGGGCTGATGACGGAAATTATCAGGGCCAAGATGAAGGGTAAGGCGGTGATCAACAGGGCGCTCATGCGTTGCTGGGCCGTGATGGCGCGGATTTCACCCTGCAAGCGGATGCGTTCTTCAATGGTTTCCGCAATATTTTCCAGGATTTCCGAGAGAGACCCTCCCACTTCGTTCTGAATGTTGATGGCGGTGATGACCATGTCCAGCTCGTCGTTCGCCATGCGTTCTCCCAAGCGACGTAACGCTTCGTTCATGGAGTATCCCAGGCCCACTTCTCGCACCACCTGGGCAAATTCTTCTGAGGTAGGTGGGGGCATTTCCTCGGCCACGAGCTGGACCGCCTGCAATAGCCCATGGCCGGCTTGCAGAGCGCTGATCATCAAGCGTAATGTGTCAATAAGTTGGTCCGCAAACGCTGCCCGGCGTTGTTCGATGCGGCGATTTAACCACATAGGGGGCAGGAGAAAGCCCAGGATGCCCATAAGCAGCGCTGTGATCCAAGTTTGTGTGAGGAGATATCCCATGCTCGCGGTGGCCAGAGTGACGAGAAGCCAGATGGCCACCCATTCGCTGGGGGTGAGGGCGACGTGGGCCTGTTCTAGGTGTCGGTCCACCCCGCGAGCAATGGGCAGCTGGGCCAGAACGCGCTCCCAGAGACGGGTTCCCTTTTCCGCCTGGCGTCGCTTCTGCAGCTCGCGCCACGCCGGTCCCAGGAGCCGTTCATCGATCTGAACCCCGAACTCCGCTGCGATGAGCAAGTATAGCCCACGGAAGAGGGCCACGATGGCCAGAACGGTTAAACCAATAGTTATCCATATCAGCCATTGGGTCATGGCCGTTCCTCCTACTCCTTACGTTCTCACTAAGGGATGTGTCCGCTGACGTTTCTTCACGTACTCGGCATCCATTGCAACATCACTTGCACGTAAACCAACCATCCCCCGAGGGCCAAGTACGGTCCGTAAGCGATATAATCCTTCCGGCCAACGCGGCGGGAAAGGAGTAATATCAGGGCCGCGATGCCACCCAGCAGGATACCGGCCATCAAGGCCGGAATAACGTAAGGAAATCCGACCAGCGCTCCCAGCGCGGCGGCTAATTTCACGTCTCCCATGCCCATCGCTCCTCGACCTATCACCGCGATGAGGAAGAAGAGCCCTCCCCCTACGAGGACGCCCAGGGCCAGCGACAGGATACTGGGGGTACCCAGCAGAAGGTGTTGTATCCCCCCCCAGGTGATGGTCCCTAACACCAGTTGATTGGGGATGCGGTGGGTGATGAGGTCAACCCAGGCCACCATGGCCAGAAGCGCGGTGACTCCCATGATGGCAAGCCATGTGTTCCAGGGAACTTGGTGCCACTGTAATAGGAAATTAAGCCCCAACATTGTGGCTAAGGTGGGCGCCAGTTCGACCAGAATGTGACCTCGGTGGCGGGACGGGGAAGTGTACCAGGTGGCCAGGGGTACACCCTCTTGACGGTACCGCTGGACAAAGTGGGATGTCCCCCGCCAAACCAACACGGCCAATCCTAGTGCTCCTAAGGTACCGGTAACCCATGCTCCCCACATGTCTTGTCCCCTCCTACCCGGTGATGCGGACCTGTGATAGGTTACCGGACCGCAAGTTGTCCCACAGCGTGCGCAAGGCCTGTGTCACGGGCACGGTGGTGTCCGCCGGTGAAGGCGTGCCGGTATCGGGATGGCGGGCCAGTTCCGCGGCCAGCGCGTAAATGTGACGGCTTACGGGTGTACGCTTGGCGTAAAGTACAACCGGTTCACCCTGGCGTGTGGCCTCCTGCACAATTTCCGTTGCAGCAGGAATGGTGTGCTTAAAGGGGCGTCCCAACACCCGCTCCAGCACGTCCCGGCGCACGCTCCCCGGTAAGTTGTCCATGTTAAGTACCGGTATGATTTTTTCCTCCGGTATGGTTCTACTCTCCAAGAGGGCTGCTAAGAATTTGGATGTCCGATACAGAGCGAGCAAGTCCGGTGTGAGCACGAGTAACACAAGGTCCGCCTCCTTTAGGGCGATTTCGGTGAGAGGGTCTTGCAGCTCGCCGGTATCGATGATGATGTAATCGAACAGCCGACGTGCCAGGCGTAGAAACAAGCGGATGCGGTCTGTATCCGGGGGGTCAGTCGTGTAATCCAGCACCCCGGGCAGGACGTACAACCCTTCCTTATAAGCGGTGAGGAGAGTGCCCAGGCTGGCGGTGGAGAGATCCTCCGCCACGTGGACGGCTTCGGCCAAAGAGACTTTGGGCAACATGGAAAAGTATACCTGCATGTCCCCTGGGAGACTCATGGCTTCCATGATGAGGACGTGCTTACCGGTCACTTCGTGCAATGCAGCTCCCAGGTTGACGGCGAGGAACGTGCGGCCCACCCCGCCCTTTGGGCTAGCTATGGTGATGATTCGTGCACGGGAAGCATGTTCATCGGTTTCTACCTCGCGGCCGTGGCGGAGCATGTCCAGGGTGAGAGCCCGTGTGATGGTTTGGGTCCACTCTTCAGGCTTGATCGGTTTTGTAACAAAACCGCGGGCTCCCGCGAGCAGGGCGCGCTGGGCCGTTTCCCAATCCCCTTCCGGGACCAGGACAAAGACGGTGCTTTCGGGCGCGGCCAAGGCCACGTTCATCACGTCCTGTTCCATCTGACTCAGCGCAGCCGTGTCCAGCACAATCACGTGGGCTTTTCGCTGCCGCGCCAGGCTCGCGGCCTCATCCGCCCGTGCCAGTGTACCCACCAGGGTAAAGGCCTTGTGTTCCCGGCAGACGTGTTCAACCTGTTCGCCGACTGCCGGATCTCTTGTCACCAGCACGACGCGGATGTCCGCTATCCCCTGCGCCATGCGTGTTTCTCCTTCGCCGGGATCATAGTGTCAACATTTCCTCTGTACATCCTATCATCTCTTGAGCAGCGGAACCATCCCCCAGAAGTCCTAGATGAGCCCCTTGTCGGGTGAAATCGTCCCCGGGGAACTGTAGACGGGTTCTGAAGAGTCGTGGACGGGTTAATGGGAGGATGAAAGACCGGAGCTGCTTGATGACGGTTGAGCGGCGGACGGCCCCATGGAGCCGTCCGCCGTGAACGATGTGTTGATAGCTCCACTTATGGGGTGGGTGTAGCGGTCGGTACAAGCTCCAACTCAGGAAGAGGGGTCTCCATGTTAAAGCCATACACATCGGCCAGGTACTGCAGGTCCACAGGCTCGAGGAAGGGCTCGGAATCGTCGTCGGGCGCGCGCAGGGCAAAGTCCAAGATGGCTCCCGCATCTATCAGGTATTTAATGACCAGGGCGTCCTGGGGGTCCACGGCCAGCAGGATAGCCCGTTCAGGCACGCCGGGGCCAGGGCCAAGATCTTCCAGCTGCTCCACCACCGGCGGGGCAACAATGGCTCGCACGACCGCGTTTTGCAGGACACCAAAAGTGCGCAAGGAGGCCGCTGTACCCTCTCCTAGGTCCAGGGAGAAGAGAATGTCCACTCGGTCTCCCGGTTTCAACATGTCCACGCGGCTGAGCAGGTCGTCCGCCGGTAGGGCGATGACCACCATACCTTCCGGGATTGTTAACGCGATGTTGCGGGTGACGTTAGTGGGGGTCTCCAGGCGAGAGGCTAGCACGATTTCACCGGCTTTAAGGTCGGTTAGGGCCATTTTCCCGATCACGTCCTCCGTGTCGAATACCGCGTCGTCGGGTATGTACTCTACGGGCATATCCCGCAAAGCGACCATGTCCTCTGTGAGGAGCGTGCCAATGGACACATCCTGCACCATGACAACTACAGGCCGCGTTTCCACTTCCGGTTGAGCAGCCACCGTGGCGGTGGCCGTCGATATCAGACGGTAGACCAACATCGCGGCCAGGATCGCCATCACAACGCCCGCTAACATCCACATCCACCCTCTTTTTCGGTCCATGGCACGACCCTCCTTTACCCGTACACCCGTGTCCCCTCCCTGTTGCAAGGAGGGAGGTCACGAGGGCTTGCGTGTACAACTACCAGATGAACGGCACCAAGCGCCAGCGCACTCGGCGCGCGTATGCGTCATAACCATCAATGATGCTCTCCTCCCAGCGAATGCGTACTACGGTGAGGAGCAAGGCGACGGCAGTACCTAACACGTTGAACCAGGACCAGTTGGCCAAGGTATATCCCACGTAAAAGAGCAGTTCAGCAGCATAAAGAGGATGGCGGATGACCCGGTACATGCCTTGGGTACGTAGGCCCCGGTCGGCAGGGGCAATGCCGAAACTCGGTCCCAGGGATACTGCCGCCATAATCATGAACACCAGGGCAAGGGCTTGTAATAGATCGCCTACCCAAAGGCCACGGGGAGCTGCCCGTAGGCCCACCATAGGCCAGAATACTGAGGCCACGGCAACGGCCGTTTGCCACCAGGGTGCGGTGCGCCGGGCTGGCTCCCTGCGGATGAAGAAGTACGCTACCAGGGTGTAGAAGACGACCAACCCCAGATCTGCCCAGTTGCCGGTCCGTAAAAGGGCGGCAAGGTATACGGTGGCGTGAAACGCCCAGAAAAGCGCCACACCCACGTCCAGCAGTTTGTCCGTCAGTGGTTTTGCCGTCCACCAAGTGCCTACTGTACGGGTTTTGACTCCCCACATCGGTTCTTTCCCCTTCGCTAGCGTTAGCATTCACGGAGGTGCGTACTTGTCAGGTTACGGACACCACCAGTCGGGGACATCCCGTTTCCCTTCATCGCGCCCACCCGTTTTGTCTCCATCATCGTCGCCGTCGTCGCGGTCGTCGTCCTCATCATCGCCGTCGTCCCGGTCGCCATCCTCGTCGTCGCGGTCATCGTCCTCGTCGTCGCCGTCGTCCCGGTCATCGTCCTCATCGTCGCCGTCATCTCGGTCGTCATCCTCGTCGTCGCGGTCATCGTCCTCGTCGCCGCCGTCGTCCCGGTCATCGTCCTCGTCATCGCTGTCATCCCGGTCCTCATCCTCGTCGCCCCGGTCATCGTCCTCGTCGTCGCCGTCGTCCCGGTCGTCGTCCTCATCATCGCCGTCATCGCGGTCGTCATCCTCGTCATCCCGGTCATCGTCCTCATCGTCGCCGTCATCGCGGTCATCGTCCTCGTCGTCCCGGTCGTCGTCCTTGTCGTCGCCGTCGTCGCGGTCAGAGGGATCGCCGACGCAG